>JAQBHM010000411.1:0-6534 GCA_032127795.1 Bacteroidales bacterium
CCTTGGAAACGTATTCGGTCTGCTTGACGTATGACTTTGCATCAAGCTCTTTCTGCAGCATCCTGATATCTGCCTCACGGGCATCTTCTTTCAGCATTATTGTAAATGAGAGACTCTCCCTGAAATAATCAGAGAGCTGCCGGGCATTTATCAGAACCATCCCCAGAATACCCAAAAGAAATAGCACAAGTGAGACACTCACTACCAGTGTTAAATAAGAACTACCTAATCTGTATCTGGATATACCGCCCTGGGTCTTTGTCACAGTAAAAAGTTTGTGTCAAAAATAGTACACATTCAGCCATTTTCTTCAAAAGGCTCTAACTTTTTTACCAATATGTTATATATCGGATATTTACAATGATGCCGGCTGTTTAGATCTCAACTATTGTGATCCATCCGAATTCATCAGGCTCATCACCGTATTGTATTCCAACAAGTTTATTAAAAAGTTTCAATGAGACCGGACCCGCGTTACCGTCTTTACAGTATTCATAGATCTTACCGGTGTCAGGGTCAACAATCTTTGCGATCGGGCTGATAACAGCTGCGGTTCCGCAGGCTCCTGCCTCTTCAAATTCAGAGAGTTCCTCAATAGGGATCTTTCTTCTTTCGGTTTTCATCCCCATTTTTTCAGCAATTGTGATGAGGCTTTTATTTGTTATCGAAGGAAGAATTGACTCTGACAGGGGTGTTATATAGGTATTGTCTTTTATGCCGAAAAAGTTTGCCGGACCACATTCGTCGATATACTTTTTCTCTCTTGCATCGAGGAAGAGTGCATTTCCATAACCTTTATCCCGTGCATCAACTATTGCTCTGAGGCTGGCGGCATAATTACCTCCCACCTTTATATTGCCTGTGCCGAGTGGCGCGGCGCGATCCACATCCCTGCAGATCAGCATGTTAACCGGCCTCACCCCACCCTTGAAATAGGGTCCCACGGGAGTCACGAAAACCAAGAAAGTATATTCAGCTGCAGGTTTGACACCTACTTCAGCTCCCGAACCGAACAGTAAAGGTCTGATATATAATGAAGCACCGGAACCATACGGCGGAACAAATTTTTCGTTAAGTTTTACTGCGGTCATTATTGAATCCCGGAACAGCTCCACCGGTACAGGTGCCATCTTGATCCCCCTGGCAGATGTCAGTAATCTGGCGGCATTTTCCTCCCACCTGAAAAGTCTTACTTTTCCATCCTTACCCCTGTAAGCTTTGAGTCCCTCGAATGCCTCCTGACCATAATGCAGACCGGTAGCTGCAATATGGATATTTATGTATTCCGAGTCTGATATTTCAGGTTCGCTCCATTGCCCGTTACGAAAATAGCTCCGGACATTGTAATTGGTCTTCATATAGCCGAATGGCAGGTTATTCCAGTCTAAGTTTGACATGATAATTCTGATTTGGATGTTCCAAATTTACAATTTAATAACAAAGTACCAAATGATTTTCAGAGGTGCCCCATCTTCTCACCGTAAAAGAGCCTGAGAGCCTTTATCTGCTCTTCCCTTGCGACCGATTGAAGCATCTTTCCGGTATTTGTGAGATAAGGATTATCCGTCAGCTGTCCGGCCAAATCATTAAACCAGGCTTTGGGATCAGTCACTTTACCGTATGCCATTTCCTCCCTGTAAAGCTTATCAACCATGGATAAAAAATCTACTCTTCCAAAGTAATCGTAAACGGCATCATGCAGTACTCTCCCTGTGGGACTTTCCTGCTCCGGAGAAAAAGCAGAGCTTACAATTTTAACTACCTGTTCAAGGGTTGAATCGTCAAAACCGTAAACCTTTAAAATCTCCTCGGCTCTTTTCTTCGATGCCTCCAATGGCTTGTGATAGTCAAACACATAGCCGAAAAAAATGAAAACAGAAGCAAGACGAAGATATATATACTCCTGATCATCAAGATTTTCAGCTCTGGCCAGCAGCTCTGACTGAAGAGATACGCTCCTTATATATTCAGGATTATGAAAAAACAGGTCCGGGGAGGCATTCTCTGAATAACTGGCAAATACAAGCTCTTCTATATCAACAATGCGAATCATTTCTATTTTCGTGAAAAACCGCCTGTTGGGCGAGCCGTCTGACTCTCTCAGCTCTGGTCTTATGCCTGTGACAAAATACATGTCAAGGTCTCCTTTGTATTTCACAGGCATTCTCCCCCTGTAATCACACGTAAAGTACTCCTTTACAAACTCGTATGTAGTACCGGAAATGTTTATCTTGCCAGCCTCACCGGATGATTCCATCCTGCTTGCAGTGTTTACCGTGTCACCCCAGATGTCATAAGTGATCTTCTTGTGCCCAACCACACCGGCTATTACTGTTCCTGTATGAATCCCAATCCTTATATCCCAGAATTTGGCTGCGCTGTTAGCCGGGTCTTCCCTCATTATCTTCATGTATCTCTGCATTTCGAGAGCAGCAAGAACTACCTCAACAGGATTGGTTCGGTTACGTTCAGGTATCCCCCCGGCACACATGTAGGCATCTCCAATAGTCTTTATCTTCTCAATCCTGTACATCTCTGCAACAGAGTCAAAATGAAAGAAAAACCTGTCAAGCTCATCTATCAGGATCTCAGGGTTCATCTCTTCGGCAATTCTTGTAAATCCCTGAATATCACTAAACAGTACCGTCACAAAATTATACTTGGTTTTGGCAGCTTTTCCCTTTGACATTATTTCCTGGGCAGTTCCCTTGGGGAGCATGTTCGCTAAAAGATTGTCCGACTTTTCCTTCTCATGCTGCAGTTCTTCAGTACGTTCGTGTATGAGTTCCTCCAGCCTTTTCTGCCGTTCCATGAAGAGAAGATGCGTGCGCCGTCTCATAATAAATATTATTGCCAGCAGCAGCAGAGGGTATGTCACCCGGGCTACGACAGAGAGGTACCAGGGGGCTCTAACCCTGAATAAAAATGAACCTTCGGTTATTTCCTTTGACTCATCAATGCGAAAATTAAACCTGAACCTGTATCTCCCCTGACCCAGATTTGTATATTCCTTGTAGCTGCGTTTACTCCATTCAGACCAACGCGAGTCAAGACCCTCAAGAAAGTACCGGTATTCAATTCCGTCTGCTTCTGCCATTTCAAAGACAATCCCGTCATGATACCTCAACACAGCGGGGACTTCAAGAGTATCAACCTCCACACCGGAACCGTAGAGGTAAATCCCGGCAATACCTTTAGCACCTGTTTTTAAAGAGTCTGAAGTGCGGGCTCCGACAATAAACGATGAACAACAAAACAGCGCCACAATAAATATCAAGGCACTGCGCGTATTTGTTGAAATGAATGTCATTTGTGATCCCCAACAGCTGGTTTACACAAAAATAATCTTTTATTTCAGTGATTTATCAATAGTTCACAGCTTAGTGAAATTCCATTGATTAATTTTGCTGCAGCTAATATCCCTATATGGACCTCATCTTTGCAACCAACAACAGGCATAAAATAACAGAGATAAGCTCTCTGCTCGATCCGGGAACAAAACTGGCGGGACTGGCTGATGTAAATATTTATGAGGATATTCCCGAAGAGGGGGAAACGCTCCAGGAAAATGCTCTTTTTAAAGCCAGGTTCGTTCATCTGAGAACAGGGCTGAACGTGTTTGCAGATGACACCGGGCTGGAGGTTGAAGCCCTTGGAGGTGCACCGGGTGTACACTCGGCAAGATTCGCCGGTGAAGACAAGGATTCATCAGCAAATATTGATAAGCTTCTGCTGATGCTCGAAGGAGTGAAAAACAGGAATGCCAGGTTCCGCACAGTGATTGCTCTTATCTATGAGGAAAGTGAGTATCTTTTTGAGGGTACCGTTAACGGCAAAATCATTTTCGAAAGAAAAGGTGACGAAGGGTTTGGCTATGACCCTGTCTTTCTGGCTGACGGACATAGCCTTACATTTGCAGAGATGCCTCTTTCTGAGAAGAACATGATTTCTCACCGTGCGCGGGCTTTTTCAGCCCTCCTGAGATTCCTCTCCGAGAGAGCTGAAACAAAATAACCTGACAACAATCTGTACCTTACAGGATGACCCGATCAGCAACAGTAACAATCATTCTAATGTGCTCATGGTTCTGGGCTGCAGGACAGGTGCCGGTAGGATCATGGCAGGATCACCTGTCATATTCCTCATCGTGGTGCCTGGCTGCCGGAGATGACAAAATATTTTCATCCACCGGTGCTTCGTTATTGATTTTAGATACACAATCAGATCTGCTTACGAAGATGTCAAAGGCCAATGGCCTTACCGAAACCGGTACCAGCGCCGTAGCGTGGTCAGATCAGGAAGAGACTCTCATCATCGTTTACCGCAATACAGACGTTGACCTGGTGAAAAGAGGAATTATAACGAACATACCCGACATCAGGAATAAATATATTCCGGGGCTCAAAGAGATCTACAATATTACCGTCAGTGATAACCTTGCCCTTCTTTCCGGCAGCTTTGGTATCGTTGTGGTTAACATGAGGGGAAGATACATTTCAGATACCTGGAGGCCGGGGCCTGACGGCAACAACAATGAGGTTTTCGAGACAGCTGTTTTCAATGGAAAATATTATGCTGTAACCTCAAAAGGAGTATATTCTGCTCCCCGAACCCGTGCGGGGCTCTCCTATTTCGGTAACTGGGATAAGCTGGAGGGGTTGCTCCTGCCTGATGCCCGTTATGACAAGATAGCAGCATCATCCACCGCTTTGTTTATTAACAAACCAGGGGGACCGTCTGTCCCTGACTCTCTCTTCCGCATCATCCCGGGGCAGAATGCAAATCTCATATTCTCACGTTCTGAAGAAAAGGTAAGGTCAGTAGACCCTTCTTCCTCCGGAGTGACAGTGGCTCTGACATCATCTGTCGCCATTTTCTCCGACGACGGAAATCTCACAAAAGAGATAACCACATATGGCTGGGCCTCATCAAATCCTCAACATACATTGACCCGAAATGGGGTTTTATGGATCGCCGACCTCTCCGTAGGGCTTGTCTCCACTTCAGATCTTTCATCGTTCAGCGGTTACACCCTTCCAGGGCCGTATACAAATAATGTAGCTGATATCTTTTTCGCCGGTTCCAGGGCCTATATAACGGGGGGAACGGTAGACAATGCCTGGGGCAACGTTTACCGTCCTCTTCAGATCTTCATTAATTCCGGAAAGGAATGGGAAAGCAACATCCTTTACGGCCCTGCCGACAGGGATGCCCTCAGAGTGGTTGCAGTGCCTGGCGACGATGAACACTATTTCGTCTCATCATGGGGCAACGGATTATATGAATTCAGGAAAGGAACACTGATAAACAACTTCAACCAGTACAATTCCCCGCTCTCCAGCATTATCCCAGGTGATAATTTTACAAGGATATGCGGCCTTGCCTTTGATAATGCCGGCAATCTATGGATGACACAGTCAGGAGTGGAAGGAAATCTTAAAATGTTGAAAAAAGACGGCACCTGGGTTTCAACAGCCGTCAATCTTAATGTACCGGTTGCAGGTGATATGCTTATTGATGAAAACAGCTTCATCTGGACTATCCTGCCGAGAGGTCACGGCATGCTTGTCTATGACCCCGGGAAAACACCGGGAGATATATCAGATGACAGATACCTGAGGTTGCAGGTCGAAGATAATGAGGGTCATGTGATGAATAATCTCTTTTCATTGGCGCGCGATAAGGATGGAAATATCTGGGTAGGAACGGATATGGGGCCAGCGGTCTTTTACAATCCCGGAAAAGTATTTGAAACAGATATTAAAGCTACAAGAGTTAAGGTTCCGCGAGATGATGGCTCTGGTCTTGCAGATTATTTGCTTGGCACGGAGACAATTACGTCAATAGCCATTGATGGCGCGAATCGTAAGTGGTTTGGGACCATGAGCTCCGGAGCCTTCCTGGTCTCAGAAGACGGGAGAGACCGTATCTACAGTTTCAATTCCGGCAACAGCCCTCTATTGTCTGATAATATTGTAAAAATTGGCATCAACAATGAATCCGGGGAAGTATGGTTCGGTACCTCATCAGGCATCATCTCATTCAGGGGTGAGGCAACAGAGGGAAAAGAAGATTACTCGGGAATGTATGTCTTCCCCAATCCTGTCAGGGACGACTTTGACGGACCGGTGACAATAACCGGGCTCATGGAGGCCTCGCGCTTAAAGATCACTGATATAAGCGGTAACCTTGTTTATGAAACAACTTCATTCGGCGGTCAGGCATTATGGGACCTTACAAACTATCGTGGGGAACGTGTAAAGACAGGTGTTTACCTGATCTTCTCAAGCAACAGCGACGGAACCCTTACAAAGGTTATCAAACTACTCATTATCAGCTAATCAATCAGCAGTGATAAGATTCTGAATACGTTCAATCTGCAGCTGTTTGTTCACTTCGCGCAGTCTTCTCGCTGTGGCGGTAAAATATTGATGACCCGAGATGAATTTTACCTGCAGCTTGTTCCAGTCATTAAGTTTGGTGATCTTGTTCTGTGCTTTCAGCTCCTCAAAAAGAGTGTTTGAAACAGGAATA
>JAQBHM010000412.1:0-5059 GCA_032127795.1 Bacteroidales bacterium
CGGACAGGGCTCTTCCAAAAAATGAAAACGATCAGGACAGGAAGAGGGAAAAGATTGAAGAGCAGGAGGCTGTTGTCAGGAGATTTATGGATAAACTTAATACTGTAAAAGACTATTGAGATAGTAACTATTCTACCGTGACAGTTATGAAGGGTTTTACAATGCAAATAATTAACATTCAATAATATGAAAGAAAAAAGAGAAGAATATCAGCATAAGATTGAATCTTTGCTTGATGAGTGGAGAGCAGACATAGACAATCTGAGATTAAAGGCAAAAAGTGCTACTTCTGATGCGAAGCTTAAGTATGAAGAGCAGATAGACAAACTGGAACTCAAGCTTAATGAAGGGAGATCAAAACTGAAGGATGTGAAGGAATCAGGTGAAGATGCATGGGATTCAATCAGGGATGGTGCTGACTCTATCTGGGATACTATGAAAGCCACATTCAAAGAGGCAAAAGAAAAGTTGAAGGATCAGGACGACAAATAACTCTTGCAGAGCTCAGGCACTTTTAGTGATAAAAATATAATAAGATGAAAAAGTTTCTCAGGGTTTTCATTTTCATTTTTGTTATCGCTGCTGCAGCCATCTTTTACTGGAGGCATTATTATGTCTTTGGTGAAGGTGTCAAAGCCGGAGACCTCAATTTCCTGGTAAAGAAGGGTTATATATTCAAGACCTGGGAAGGACGTCTGATACAGACAGGTTTTAAGACCCCCATTCCTGGAGCGATGCAGAGCAACGAGTTTGAATTCAGCATTGTGAATGACAGCCTGGCGACTATTCTTGAGAGAGCCAGCGGCAAGTTCGTAGAGTTACGTTACAAGGAATATATCAGGCCTCTGCCATGGAGGGGCATGAGCAATTATGTTGTTATTGAGGTCCTGGCAATCAGGGAAATCAATCCATACACCGGACTCCCATACGGGCCGTAAAAATTAAGGTTTGCAGTTGTTACGTGCAGAGTGGAAAATCCTTCTGATATATTGAGGGTATGCCTGTTGCAGGTTGAAAATGATTTTCTCAATTGAGAGAATCAAATTATTGACGGTGGTATAATCAGAAAAATGATCTATAAACCCTGACGGTTCTCCCTAATTCTTAATTCTCCTTATTCTTGGCCCTTTTCCGGTCATTTTCATCCAGCAGAATCTTCCTCAGTCGCATTGATTTAGGGGTTACCTCAATAAATTCATCCGCGGCGATATATTCCATTGCTTCTTCGAGCGAAAACCGCAACGGCGGTGTCAGCAGGGCCTTATCATCTGACCCTGAGGCTCTCATATTGGTGAGTTTTTTTGTTTTCGTAATGTTGACGGTGATGTCATCCATTCGTGTATTCTCTCCTATGACCTGTCCCATATATATTTCTTCACCAGGAAAGACAAAAAATCTTCCCCGGTCCTGAAGCTTGTCAATGGCATAAGCAACGGCGAGGCCTGTCTCCATGGCTATCAGGGAGCCGTTTCTTTTCACTGCCATTTCTCCTTTCCAGGGTTCGTAGCATTCGAATCTGTGAGCCATGACTGCTTCGCCTTCGGTAACGGTAAGGACCTGGTTTCTCAGTCCTACTATACCTCTTGCCGGTATTTTAAAATCGAGATATGCCCTGTCATCTTTTATCTCTATATTGATAATATCGCCCTTTCGCTGGGTGACCTGTTCAATCACCTTTCCCGCAAAGTTATCAGGTACCTGTACTGTAAGTGTCTCTACAGGTTCATGCTTTACTCCTTTGATCTCCCTGAGGAGTACTTTCGGCTGGCCCACCTGCAGTTCAAATCCTTCGCGCCGCATTGTCTCAATTAATATTGACAGGTGTAGAATACCACGTCCGAATACTATGAAAGCGTCTGATGAGCCTGTCTCCTCAACCCTCAGGGCAAGGTTTTTTTCAGTCTCCTTGAAAAGCCTGTCCCTGAGTTGCCGTGATGTCACCAGGTTACCCTCGCGACCGAAAAACGGGGAGTTATTGGATGCAAAGAGCATGCTCATTGTGGGTTCATCTACCTGCATGTAGGCAAGACCCTCCGGCTCAAGGGCATCGGCAATGGTATCGCCTATATCAAAATCCTCCATCCCCAGTACTGCACATATCTCACCGGAGCGCACAGGCTTTTTCGTCTTCTCTTTGCCCAGTCCTTCGAAGAGAAACACTTCTTTAATTGTGTTCTTTATGATCCTTCCGTCGCGTTTGACAAGTGACACCTGGCTGCCGGGGATAAGGGTGCCACGGCTTATTTTACCAACGGCGATACGCCCCATGTAAGATGAATAGTCAAGTGATGATATCCGCATCTGCAAAGTTCCATCAACTTGTTTTGCAGGCGGAATATGATTTATGATCATATCAAGCAGGTAGCTCACATCAGTAGCAGGTTCGGACCAGTCAGGGCCCATCCATCCCTGTTTCGAAGATCCGTAAACAGTAGGAAAGTCAAGCTGGTCTTCTGTTGCCTTGAGGCTGCACATCAGGTCAAATACTCGTTCATGAGCCTCCTCCGGCTTACAGTTGGGCTTGTCAACCTTATTGATGACCACAATGGGCTTCAGTCCCAGCTCAAGGGCTTTCTGGAGCACAAAGCGGGTCTGCGGCATCGGCCCCTCAAAGGCATCCACTATCAGCAATACACCCTCAGCCATATTCAAAACCCTTTCTACTTCTCCGCCAAAATCAGAGTGACCCGGGGTATCAATAACGTTGATCTTAACATTCTTATAGCGTACTGAGACATTTTTTGAAAGTATTGTGATACCCCTTTCCCTTTCGAGGTCATTGCTGTCAAGGATGAGATCACCCATGACCTGGTTGTCACGGAATAACTTTACCTGATATAAAATACGGTCTTCGAGCGTTGTCTTACCATGGTCAACGTGGGCTATTACGGCTATATTTCTTATTTCTTCCATTTCCTGATGTTATTGGGGTGCAAAAGTAAAAAAAGGATTTTCTTTGCAAGTAGTTTTATATGACTCTTTATACCTGTCTTTGAAATTTCGCACAAAGATAATAATAATCAACTGATAATATGAGTGATAGACAAATAATAGGACTTGATCAACTTGACTATATAAGAAGGAACAGGTACAGGCGCACATTGGAATTTATGATGAGGCATGTCTCCCTGTCCGAGAGAATTATAGATTTGGGAACACCTAATCCCCTCTCTGAACTGTTGCTTAAAAACGGGTTTAAGGTATTAAATACTCAAGGTGAGGATCTTGATACTGAATTTAGTAAAATAACTGATTATGAGGGTGACGTAACCACATCATTCGAAGTTTTTGAACATCTTCTTGCCCCGTTCAATATACTGAGGACGATTAAGACCGGGAAGCTCATTGCATCAGTTCCTCTCCGGTTATGGTTTGCAGAAGCATACTGGAATAAGAACTCCGAATGGGACAGGCATTATCACGAGTTTGAGAAAAGACAATTCGACTGGCTTCTTGAAAAAAGCGGCTGGAAAATTACAGACAGTGAAAGCTGGACCTCACCCATAAAAGCTGCAGGAATAAGACCTCTTTTAAGATTATTTACAGACAGATACTACATCGTATGTTGTGAAAGGGCGCATGAATGATCCCTATTTCGGCCAAAGTATATAATTTCAGGGCCGGAACAGCCGGATAATTTATTGGCATTCTGAATTATTAAAATGAATTATAAAATAAATTTGAAATCATGAAAACCAAAATAACAATACTTGTTTTATCAATGGCGCTGTTTGCCGGATGTGCGGAGCTGACAAAGGTTCTTCAGACTGTTTCAACCGCAGGTTCTCTTACAGAAGCAGATGTAATAAGCGGACTTAAAGAAGCTTTAATCATCGGGGCTCAGAATTCAGCAAATAAGTTATCATCGACAAATGGTTACTATAATGACCCGGCAGTAAAAATACCACTTCCTGACGAAGCGCTGGCGATAGTTGAGAATATCTCAAAGATCCCGGGTGGACAAAAATTAATCGATGATGTCATCCTGAATATCAACAGGGCTGCTGAGGATGCAGCAAGGGAGGCTGCTCCCATCTTTGTGAACTCGGTAAAGCAGATGACTATTGCTGATGGCTTTAATATCCTTAAAGGGGCTGACAATGCTGCCACCCGGTACCTCATATCTACCACATACAATGATCTTTACAATCTCTATAAGCCCAAGATAGAAACTTCAACGCGCAAAGATATGGTGGCAGGCGTCTCGGCACAGGAATCATGGGAGGCACTGACGGTCAAATGGAATAATCTGGCCAACAGCGTTGCAGGCCGTCTTGCCGGGCTGAAACCCGTGACCACTGATCTTGATGACTTTTTGACAAGAAAGGCTCTTGACGGCATCTTCCTGAAGATTGAGGGTGAAGAACTGAAGATAAGAAAAGAAGTCTCTGCCAGGGTCTCTCCTATTCTCCAGAAAGTATTCGGAAGCCTTGACAACCAATAATTAAACTGTCGATAAAAAAAAGAAATAAAATGAAAAAATTGGTAATTATTCTTATAGGCGGATTTTTCATTATAGGAAGCACGGCTAATGTGAAGGGTCAGGATGCTGACACTGTTAAATACTGGAAAAAGGGAGGTGTCTTCTCCCTCAACATGGCCCAGAGTTCATTCACAAACTGGGCTGCGGGAGGGCAAAACTCCATAGCGCTCAACGGATTGGTCAACCTCAGCGCCAATTTTAAAAAAGGCAAGTCATCATGGGATAACACCCTGGACCTCGGATACGGTAAGATGCAGCAGAAAACAGGCGGACTGGGCTGGGTGAAGACTGATGATAAGATTGACCTGCTTTCGAAGTACGGACAACAGGCTTCTGAATTCTGGTACTACTCTGTCTTATTCAATTTCAAGACCCAGATGGCTCCTGCATATAACTATCCAAATACTACTGACAGGATCTCTGATCTGTTCTCACCTGCATATATGCTGTTCTCATTAGGTATGGACTACAAACCCAGCCCTGTTTTCTCTGCTTTTCTCTCTCCTCTTACTTTGAAGACCACCATTGTAAATGATGACCTGCTTTCTGATGCGGGTGCTTTCGGCGTTGAACCGG
>JAQBHM010000413.1:0-3383 GCA_032127795.1 Bacteroidales bacterium
ATGTCTGAATATTCAATGAAGAGGTTTGTAGAAAGACTTTCATACAGCTGGTGATTTAAAGATCCATGGATCCTGTTCTGGGTCAATGACTGAAAATCGTCTTCCATTTTGTAATAGCTGTAGTTTCCGATAAGTCTCAGATTCTTATGGAACTGTAAATGAAATCGTTCAATAGCATCGGTCTTGCTGAATTTATTGCGCCCCTGCTGATCATAATATGAAATAAATGAACTGAGACTGTATTTTTTCTTTTGATCGATGTAGAAATTGTTGGTAAAGGATACTCTGTCAATCCTGTTTTTTACTTCATCCATTCCGGCATATTCATAGAGGTAATCATTATGCGAATAGATGATCTCACTCTTGTCTCTCTGCCCGAACGATTTCGAGATCCTTCCCTCAATGTCTTTCTGTGCCATCTGGAACGACCGGCCGGTTTGAATCTCCTGTTGGTCCCATTTCACATTACGGAACGAAACAGTAATAGGAGCAATTTTGTTACTGAGGCTGATTATTCCGCCCCACTGGTTATTATTCGATCTGATATTTGTCAGGTATTCACGGTTGAAGTAGCTCTGGTTCAGGCTGGCAAAAGCATTTAAGGTTATCGGTTTATTATTGAAAATTGTAGCCCGGAGATCAATGTTCTTCAGATTCCTTACTTCTGCCCGGTCAGGGATCTGCAGATATTTCTCATTCCTGGTTTCAGGGTTATATTCTCCTGTAATGCGCAGTAAAACCAGATCAGGGTCCCATAAAAAGCTGTTTGAGTTCAGCCTGATTCCCCCAAGGAAATAAGTGCTTTTCTGTATCTCCTCCAGCCCGCCGAAATTGCTTATTTGCTGTCTGTACAGGCCTGTCAGCTTTATATGACCCGAGAAAGACTGCTGATTCCAAAATCCGTGTGACGGTGAAGTATTCTGCGCCCCGCCTTCCACCGTTGCGGTAATTACAATTATCATTATTATGAGAACATCTTTTCGCATGTTCAATTGTCTCTACCTGATTAAGGACCTGTCATTGCCTCCATGCGGATTATGACATGTTGTGCAGTCTGAGCTACCTATATCTGAATGAGCAGTATTTTTCAAAATCATTTTGTTATCATGACAATAAAGGCAAAGGAGCTGTCCTTTTCTTTTCAGCATTTTTGGCTGATCTGACATGTGGGGATGATGGCATGAAGTACAGTAACCGCTTGCGACAGGTCCGTGAACAACATTATACATACTGCTGAAGTCCTCATGGCAGCTGTAGCATAAGTCAGGTTCAGGCATTACCATTTCACTCTTCGAATTTTCATCATGACAGCTGTTGCAGTAGTTCTCCTTGTAAGGATAATGGTAAAAAAGGCCATTCCGAATGCTATCGCTCGCTGGAGCGGGTAAATTCACCGCTGATGATAGTTCCGGGGTGCTCTTCGCAATTCTTTCGGAATCTGAATTCATGGCCGGCACACCGTCAAAAAAAACTGAAAGGAGGTTCCTGTTGATCTTTGGGGAACATGCATATAAGAGCAGGGTTGCAAGGCAGAAAGAGATTATATGGGAAATTATGATCCGCTTCATTTATCGTTGGAGTTACCTTGCCGGTTTAACAAATCCGTACACGCTTATTTTATCCGGTCCGAACTGATTGGTAACAAAGATCAGGTACTGCAGATCGAAGCTGTTGTCCACATAGCTGCTGAAGTACTTCAGATTATCATAGTCAACGGCTACGCCTGCCGGCAGCCACATGTCGCCGGGTTTGCTGTACGGCCCTCCGAAATACATCAGCAGCTGGCCAGCGTCATTAAAGATCTGGACATTCTCGAAGGCGGCATCAACAACGTAAAGATTATCATCCTTATCAACAGCTATCCCTTTGGGACGTGTCAGCTGCCCGAATTTGTTGCCGTAACTGCCTACTGATCTCCTGTATATGCCGTCATGTGTAAAGACCTTGATCTTAAAGTCTCCCATGTCGGAAACAAAAATTTCATCATCAGTGACAAAAATATTTGTTGGCTGATAGAGGTATCCGGGATCTCCTGTTTCAGCTTCAGGGAATGACAGGACAAGGTTAAGACTATCCCTGTCATATACAAATATACGTTGGTTTGAAACTGAAGAGACAAACACTTTGTTATCAATAACCGATACATCAGTGGGCTTGAATCCTTCCTGTTCTCCAAAGGCCGTGACATACTTTCCCTCGCTATCAAAAACAACTACCTGCCGGCGGTTACCGTCGGCGATATAGAGTGATCCTCCGTCATCTATATGGCAGTTTATCGGGAACATTAGTTGCCCCTTTCCGGAAGGAATGAAATACTCCGTTGTCTTTTTTCCAAGATCCATTATTATCAGTCCGCCGATGCCCGTATCGCAAACATAAATCCTGGAATTATTTATGGTGATCCCATAAGGTTTGGTGACGCTTATTGGAGTTGCTTCCCCGAAAAGGAACCTGTTTAAAGGCGATTGTGTCCCTGAAATGTCAAGGGAAGAACTTATTGAAGTGAGGTACTGGATCCTGGTTGTATCAGGAGGGGGCGGATAAATTACCAGTCCATCATCCTGACTTGATCTCGAAAGATCGTTTGCGCATGAAACGCTCAGGAGCAAAATTATTACACTCAGATAGCGTGCAGTATTTCCATTATTCATCATAATTGCTGATCTGAAAAACAATGTTTTTGTGAGGAGAAAGGCGGAATTGAGCCACCCTGCTTGTGGTAAATAGTTCCTGATCTGTTATTTTCTGTGGCAGACCAGGCACAACTGACTGTTCACATTACTCAATCTCAGCAGATGTAAGACATTATATTTATTATGCACGTCATGGCATGAGGCACATTCCATCTTTCCTGCAAACAGCATATTTTCGCTAATTGTTCCACCAAGGCCTGAGTTTGTTGTTGTTGGCGGATTAAGTCCGCCGTCTATCGTTGCCAGGGCATCAGTATATTCAAATGAGATGGGATGTTCCCTGGTGAGGTCATTTCCTGCAACGCCTCCGATTTTGTTAGCGGAAGAGATGTATGTTGTGCCGGTGGTTATGCCGCCAAAGTTTTCAAGAGCAACTGTTCCGTCATGGCAGCTGAGGCACAGTTTTGAGCTTGCGCCGGGGTTGGTAATGGTTGTCCCTCCATGAGCATCAAAAGTTGGAGATGAATAAAGTGTATAGCTTGCCACATTGGTTAACTGGTGCGTCCATAAAGGTGCGCTTGGCACATTCATGGCATTATGGGTTGTGTGGCAGACTCCACAGATCTTATTATCCATCGGAGCCCAGGTTTTACCGGAAAAATCATGAGCAGTTCCTGCTATCTGGCTTATTCCGGGAAGAGTGAGAAAACAGAGTAAAATCATCGGTAAATTGCTTCTGATTGTCTTCAT
>JAQBHM010000414.1:0-8357 GCA_032127795.1 Bacteroidales bacterium
AAGGCTATCAATTATTAACATGTGGCAATTTTTATAAACATGACATACAGCATGTTGGAAATTAATTTTTAAGTGACGCAACCTTACGGCCTCTCTTACCATCATATAATTGAATTAAAAAAGGAATATACCCTCTAACCCAATATTACCCTAGAATTAACCTAAATTCTACCTTCTGAAACCGGGCCTCTTGCCCGGTTTTTCTTTGTACTGATATTTAATATCTTTGAGCTCAGCAATACAAAATGATAAGTTCATGAATATGAAAAGATTTTTGTCTGTTGTCCTTTCTCTGATTCTCCTCACTTCGTTTTCAGGGTGCAGGAAAAACCCGCCGGTCAACAGATATCCCCTGGGGCACTTTCCTGACTCGGTGATGGCTCTTGAAGGTCTCAACACCCAGTATGACGACTATAACTCAGATCTGAATGAGTATGGCATTCTGACAGGTTCACATCCTTTGGTATTCTCATCAAACCGTGAGACTGCCGGCGGCACCTTCGATCTTGTTTACGGTAAGTACGGGTACAATTTCGGACAGACCTCCGGTTTTTTTCAGTTAAACAGTGAGATTTCCCGTGACCCCTTTCTTGATGCGCTGACAGCAAAATTCAATACTTCCGGCAATGACTTCGGTCCCTACAGGTTTTTCAACCGTGGCGACGGCCTTGAATATATGGCCACTGCCACCGAGGTTAGCGGAATGGGGCTTGATATTGTCTTCTCGTGCTTTACACCGTCATTTTCAAATGTCCCTCCCATTCCTGACCCTGTGCCGGCAACGCTTTTTAACACTTCATCTGATGATGCTTATATTTCCTTTAACACCAACTTTGATACTGCATATTTCTGTTCAGACAGGTCCGGTAATTTTGACATCTACCTGTTGAAAAGACCACCGGCCACAAGCATAAATACCTGGTTTTTAAGCCCTTCAGCCACACCCGTAGCAATTGACAGCATCACTGCCATAGCCAATGAGAAGTGCCCGTATATAGCAGGCAGATACATGGTCTTCGTATCAGACAGACCCGGCGGAATGGGTGGATATGATATTTACTATGCAGTATTCAAAGGCGGCAAATGGAGCTCTCCCGTGAACATGGGGCCGAAAATAAACAGCGAATACAATGAATACCGTCCTGTAATAGGCAAGGACAATCTTTTCGACGGTCCCTTTATGGTCTTCTCATCAGACAGACCGGGAGGCAAGGGAGGTTATGATCTCTATTTTACCGGTATCACTTTCAGATAGTCTCTTCTGACTCAGCGATTGCATGCTTTCAGGGTATTCCGCAACAGGGATACGATAGTCATGGGGCCCACACCTCCCGGAACAGGTGTGATATAAGAGCACTTAGGTGCCACAGTCTCAAAGTCTGCATCACCCTTCAGTCTCCATCCTGATTTTGTATCAGGAGCATCGACCCTGGTGGTACCCACGTCTATGACAACGACCCCGTCGCTGACCATATCACCCCTGATAAACCCTGGAGAGCCAATGGCGGCAATGATAATATCAGCCCTTCTGAGTATGCTCTGCAGATCTTTTGAGCGGCTGTGAACAACGGTCACGGTTGCATCAATGCCTTTCTGTGACAACAGTATGCTCACCGGCCTGCCTACAATGTTGCTTCTCCCCACCACCACGCAGTCAGCCCCGCTGAGAGGGATCTTATATCTTTTCAGAAGCTCAAGGATACCAAAGGGGGTTGCCGATACGAATGAAGGAAGGCCTGCCATCATCCTTCCAAGGTTCACCGGATGAAATCCGTCGACATCCTTGTCAGGAGAAACGGCTTCTATGATCCTGCTCTCCCTGATATGTGCCGGGAGTGGCAGCTGAACAATGAACCCGTCAATTTCAGGATTACCATTAAGTTCCTCCACTTTTGCCAGCAGCTGATCCTCTGTGGTGGAGGCATCCATGCGTATCAGGGTAGAGTCAAAGCCGACCTCGCCGCATGATTTCACCTTGTTGGAGACATATGTTTCGCTGCCGCCGTCATTGCCAACGAGTATGGCTGCGAGGTGTGGCACACGTACACCTCTCTTTTTCATTTCTTTTACCTCTGCCGCAATTTCGAGTTTTATTTCTGCGGCTGTCTTTTTACCGTCGATGAGCTGATACATATTATCTTTTTCTGGGTACTAATTTAGAGAGATCTCCTCCTTTGGCAACCATTTTCATGATTTTCCTTGTCTCATCAAACTGTTTCAGGAGTCTGTTCACCTCTGCCACGGTAGTCCCGCTGCCATCGGCAATACGTTTTCTGCGGCTGCCGTTCATCAGCATCGGATTGGACCTTTCCGCCGGGGTCATACTGAAAATGATAGCCTCAATACCTTTAAAGGCATTATCGTCAATGTCAAGATTCTTGATAGCCTTCCCAACCCCCGGGATCATTCCCATAAGGTCTTTCATGTTACCCATCTTCTTGATCTGGTGTATCTGTGATACAAAGTCGTTAAAGTCGAACTGGTCTTTGGCTATCCTCTTCTGCAGTTTTCTGGCCTCATCCTCGTCATATTGTTCCTGGGCTTTTTCAACGAGGCTGACAATATCCCCCATTCCGAGTATCCTGTCGGCCATTCTTTCTGGGTAGAAGATATCTATCGCATCCATCTTCTCACCGGCACTGATGAACTTGATAGGCTTATTTACCACTGATCTGATGGAAAGGGCCGCACCGCCGCGGGTATCGCCGTCAAGTTTTGTCAGGACGACTCCGTCAAAATTAATCTTCTCATTAAATTCGAAGGCGGTATTAACAGCATCCTGGCCTGTCATGGAATCAACCACGAATAGTGTTTCATGAGGATTGACAGCATTCTTTACTGCGGCTATCTCCTTCATCATCTCCTCGTCAACGGCCAGGCGTCCGGCCGTATCTATAATAATGAGATCATAACCGTTCTTTTTTGCCTCTTTTATTGCATTGCGTGCTATTTCAACAGGGTTCAGGTTACCTTCCTCAGTATATACCGGAACCTCTATCTGTGTGCCCAGTATCTTTAGCTGTTCTATAGCGGCCGGCCTGTAAACGTCACCGGCAACCAGCAGAGGATTCTTGCCGCGCTTGCTTTTCAGATGCTTTGCCAGCTTGCCGCTGAAGGTGGTCTTACCGCTACCCTGCAGGCCGGCAATAAGGATGATGGATGGGTTTGTCTTTATGTTGATGTCTGTCTTTTCGCCTCCCATCAGATCGGCAAGCTCGTCATGAACGATCTTTATCATCAGCTGCGAGGGTTTGACAGACTTGAGGACGTTCTGTCCCATGGCCTTCTGCTTGACGATATCAGTGAACTGCTTGGCAATTTTAAAGTTTACGTCAGCGTCAAGAAGTGCCCTTCTCACCTCTTTAAGCGTCTCAGAGACATTAATTTCCGATATTACTCCTTCTCCCTTCAGAATCTTGAAGGAGCGTTCCAGTCTTTCGCTCAGGTTCTCAAACATATATCCTATTTTTCCTTTGTTTTTACATTCGTTCAGGGGCTTCAATGCCTAGCAGCCAGAGCCCGTTTTCTATTGTTTTTCCTGTAATCTCTGTCAGTTTCAGCCGTAAATCACGGAGGTCCTCGTTCTCTTCCCCAAGTATCGGAAAGTCGTGATAAAACTGGTTGAATTCCCTGGCGAGATCATACAGGTAATTGGCTATCAGAGCCGGTGACAGAGCTTCAGCAGCCTCGCTGACCGATGCCGGAAAGTCATTAAGAAGCTTTATTACGTTGATCTCCTTTTGGTTAGGTATTGCCGTTCCAAATGACGATCCGCCGGGTTTGATTCCTGCCTCCTGGCCTTTTTTCAGCACTGACTTTATCCTGGTGTAAGTGTATTGAATAAACGGGCCTGTATTGCCGTTAAAATCTATTGACTCTGCCGGGTTGAAGGTCATATTTTTCCGGGGATCAACCTTCAATATGTAGTATTTCAATGCTGCCAGGCCTATTTTCCGGTATATATCTTCTTTTTCTGCTTCACTGAATCCTCCAAGTTTTCCGAGTTCCTGTGACATCACCCTGGCTGTACCGGTCATCTCATCAATAATGTCATCCGCATCCACCACTGTACCTTCGCGTGATTTCATCCTGCCCTCCGGCAGCTCTACCATTCCGTACGAAAAATGATGCAATCCCTCTGCCCACCGGTAGCCCATTTTAAGAAGAACCAGGGCAAGTACCTGGAAGTGATAATTTTGCTCATTACCAACAACATAAATGTGTCTGTTGAAGTTATAATCGTTATACCTTATAACAGCGGTGCCCAGATCCTGGGTCATATATACTGCTGTGCCGTCAGATCTCAGAAGAAGTTTATGGTCCAGCTTTTCAGCGGTGAGGTCAACCCATACTGAGCCGTCATCCTTTCTGAAAAGCAGTCCTGAAGCGAGAGCATCAAGCACCAGCTGTTTCCCTGTTTTATAAGTATCAGACTCATAATAAATTTTGTCGAACTCAACTCCCAGTGCCCTGTATGTAACATCGAACCCTTCATAGACCCAGTTGTTCATCATGTGCCATAAGTCCATGGTTTCATTATCTCCAGCCTCCCATTTCAGGAGCATTTCGCGGGCGGCAAGCATCAAGGGCGCATTGTCACGGGCTTCCTCAGGGGTTGAACCTGCAGCTTCCATGGCGGCCATCTGCTCTTTGTACTTCCGGTCAAACATCACATAGTATTCACCTACCAGGTGATCACCTTTCTTTCCGCTCTTCTCCGGGGTCTCTCCATCACCAAAGAGGCTCCATGCAACCATGGACTTGCATATATGTATTCCCCTGTCATTCACTATATTGGTTCTCACCACCCTCTTGCCTGCCGCTTTCATGAGTCTCGAAAGTGAAAAACCAAGGAGGTTATTGCGGATATGTCCCAGGTGAAGGGGCTTATTAGTATTCGGAGAGGAATATTCAATAACCACTGTCTCGGCATCAGTACCGGGCTCACGGAAACCGTAATGTTCAGCGGCTGAAATTTCTTTTAGTCTTGCTGCCCATTCCGAAGGGGCAACGGTGATATTCAGGAAGCCGTTAATAACATTGAAACTGCTTATTGCGCTTATGTTGCTTATGAGATATTCACCCAGGCCATTCGCAGTCTCTGCGGGTGATTTGCGTGATGTCTTCAGCAGGGGAAATACAACCAGGGTCATATCCCCGTCGAACTCTTTCCTGGTCTTCTGAATCTGTATCAGTTCCTCATTGACATCCGTTCCGTAGAGGCTTTTCAGTGCAGCCTTAATTCCCTTTTTGAGCAGGTATTCCATTTCTTTTTTACTTCGGCTGCAAAGATAATATTTACTTAGTTACTGAAACAATGAATTTATTCAACAGAGAAAGGACGAACCGGCAAAAAAAGTTGATAATCAGGTCTTATTTTTTGACGAAGGCTTAAAAAGCAAAGGAATTAATGGATTACCTTTATAATGTCACAGGCAGACAAAAAAAAGAATAAGGGAAAGAATTGTTATATTATGGTTAAACTAATTGATTTCAGACTACAGGCAACGGCCAAAACACCTCAGGTTGATTTGGTTGCATCAACCGGTATTTTGAGCTTCATCGGCAAATCCTTGCCTGAAAATGCCACTGCATTTTTTGAGCCTATTTATACATGGGCAAGTGAATATTCAAAGAATCCGGCAGAAAATACAAACCTGAAATATAACGTTGACTACTTCAATACCTCCTCAGCATTGTGGATGGCCAAAATATTAAAGGTTTTGTGCAAAATCAAAAGGAGTGATCACATTCTTTTTGTGCATCTTTATTTTGATATTGAAGAGTATGACTCCATGGGTGAGGAAGATGTCAGGGAAGCTGTATCCCCCATCCTCGATGTAGCTGCCAGTGCAAGCTGCAGTGTTGGTATCAGGCTTTACGGCATTGATGATGACGGCAACACACTCAAGGAGAATATTGTCCTTATCTGATCCTTCTGTCACCAGCCTCCCATTTCCATTTTTTTGATTTAACTTTACTTTGTAGTAAAGGACTGTTTTTATGAAAACGGTTATTGTCATTGTATTCTCATTAATTCTACCGCTCATGAACATCAACGGACAGCGGGAAGGACATGACCGGCAGCCGGCCGTAGCCGGCAGCTTCTATCCTTCCGGAATTGACAAGCTTACCAGTGATCTGAAAGGGTTCTTCAGTACATGCAAGGGCCCTGTTGAGGGCATGCTGGTAAGAGCGCTGATAGCCCCTCATGCCGGCTATGTATACTCAGGACATACTGCAGCGGCAGCATTTGCGGCAATTCCTGCTGACGCTGATTATGATAACATATTCCTTCTTGGAACAAGCCACAGGTATGCTTTTGACGGTGCAGCTGTATTTACTTCGGGTGATATGATCACACCTCTCGGGAAAGTGCAGGTCAACAGAACCATAGGTGAGAAGCTGACCGGCAGGAGCAGCCTTTTCTTTACCAGGGACGATGCCCACCTGCCTGAGCACTCTCTTGAAGTGGAGCTTCCCTTCATCCAGTATCATCTGAATAAAACCATTCCCGTAATCCCGATTCTCCTGGGTACACAAAACAAAACAACACTCAGATCTGTGGCTGCAGAGCTCAAACCCTATTTCAATGAACGGAATCTTTTTGTCATCAGCAGTGATTTTTCCCACTATCCTTCTTATGATGATGCCGTCAAGGTTGACAGGCAGACCAGCAATGACATTATCAGCGGTGACCCTGATGCATTACTGAAGAGTGTTAAAAACGCTGAAGCCTCGGGTACTGGAGGACTGGCAACAGCCATGTGCGGATGGCCGGCTGGTTTGGTGCTCATGTATCTTACTGAGGGTGAAGGCGGACTGCATTACCGAAATGTTGAGTATACAAATTCCGGCGATTACCGGTACGGTGACAAAAACCAGGTCGTCGGCTATAATGCAATAGTCGTTGAGCAGAAAAAAACCGTTACATCAGCCACCCCAAAAATGCAGGAGCCATTTTCTCTCTCTGCTGATGAAAAAAAGACACTGCTGGGAATAGCCAGGGAGGCCATAAGATCAAAGATGTTCGGGACCACACCTCCTGCTGTGGACGAATCGAGGCTGACAGCCAGGCTTCAGGAGCATCTGGGTGCCTTTGTGACCATAACCATAAAGGGGAATCTCAGAGGATGCATCGGACGTTTCAATCCTGAGAACCCTTTGTATCTCGTGGTCGAATCAATGGCAAAGGAGGCTGCCTTCGGAGACCCCAGATTCCCAACTTTGACTGCAAAGGAATTCCCTGAAACGGACCTGGAAATATCAGTACTGAGTCCAATGAAAAAAGTCAGGGATATAAGTGAAATTATCATTGGCAGACATGGCATTTATATTAAGAAAGGCATCATGTCAGGAACACTTCTGCCACAGGTAGCCTCAGAGAGAGGCTGGAGCGTTACAGAATTCCTGGGTTACTGTTCAAGAGACAAGGCAGGCATAGGATGGGATGGCTGGAAAAACGCGGAGATCTATATCTATGAGGCATTTGTCTTCAGAGAATAACCGTTGAGGTATGTATCATGTCGGACCTATAGGGTTGACTGCCCTGGTGCTCTATCTCCTCAGCCTTTATCTATCTGCATCGGGACTGGTCAGCAGGCAGTCACACCGCAGGATCTGGAACTGGGCTTTGCTGGTTACATTCCTCCTCACAGCTCTTCTGGGTATTTTCATGGCATTGCAGGTAAACTACAGATGGGACATACCCATTGTTAAGGATATCCTGCATCTGCACGTAGAGTTTGGCATTGGCATGACCTGCGCTGCTCTGATTCATCTTACGTGGCATTTAAAATATTACTCCGGGGCTGAAGCGCACAGGGCCATATCCGCGGAACCGGCAAAACCGGATGAGGCCGGCAAAGAGCCCCTGGCAGGCAGATCTCTGTTACTGCTGACAGGATTTGTCAGCTCATCGGTACAGTTCATACTTCTTCGTGAGGCAGTGATTATGGGAGGCGGCACAGAGGCTTCCGCAGGGTTTTTCCTCTGGATATGGCTGCTGGTGGCTGCTTTTGGCGCTGTTGCCGGCGGAAAGGGTCATTCATCCAACCGGAGAAAAATGATGTGGATAATGTCATCAGCCCCGGGAATATCACTTCTGCTGTTTCTTGTAATGAATACGGTGCTTGTACGGCCCGGAGAATTACCCTCACTGTTCAGATCGATGATAATAATTGCCGTGACCATTGCGCCATCGGCTTTTATTTCTTCGTTCGTTTTTATCAGGCTTACGGCTTTGAGGAAAAAATCGGGAGGCTTCATTCCGGGTAACAGTTTTGGAATTGAGACACTGGGATCTGTGGCTGCCGGAATCCTCACCACAATGGCATTCCTGATGTATATTGGCAACT
>JAQBHM010000415.1:0-10181 GCA_032127795.1 Bacteroidales bacterium
TGAGTTTGCCAACAGTATCTATACTGAAGATAACAGGCTGTCGGGTGAGCCGGGAGTAACCCTGGTGCCAGTTATCAGCAAACTGATAATAAACAATCTCAGCACTACGAGCAGCAATGCAATAGATGCCTCTTTTGGCTATGACTCAAAACCTTTTGATCTGAAGATCAGGTTCAGACAGCTTGACCCCGGCTTCCGGTCGATGGGCACCTATTTCATGCAGAACAATATCCGGAACATTACACTTGAACCACTGGTGAGTCTGTCAAAAGATAAATATGTCATAGCAGGAAGCCTGGGTTTCCAGCGTGACAACATCAAAGAGAGCCTGGCGCACCAGACCAACCGGACCATAGGCTCAGTAAGAGTGTCAGCTAATCCCTTAAAATGGTACAGGGCTGATCTGAACTTTTCAAATTATGATATAGACCAGACATCTGGCCTTAATCCTCTTGATCCTCAGAATACCCTGAACAGGATATCCCAGACAACAAGCAGCATCAGCCTGATGCAGAACTTTTCACTAACAGGAAAATCACTGTCTCAGAATCTCATGCTGACTATCAATGACCAGGCCATGACGGACCATGTTAATAACAGCGGAAACTCGTATAAAACTCTCGTCGCTATGGGTTCATATGTTATTAGCTATATGCCTCTCAAGGTCAATCTTGCACTCACGTATAGCTACTCGTCATTTGACATGCCCACATCAGAAAATACATTGCACGGTCCGTCAGCCTCATTGTCAGCTTTACTGCTAAAGGGGAATATCAGAATGTCCCTGGCCGGCTCACGATTTTCAAATATAATTGATAATGACTTGTATGGAAATATAACTACGGCATCACTGTCAGCTGTTTTTAAGATAACAAAAATGCACATGGTGAAAGCCCGCCTTTATATCAATAACAGCACAGGTACCAATTCTTATACTGAAACAAAAGGTGAATTTGGTTATGGATTTATTTTTTAAGCTCATGAAAAACTGCGGATTACTCATTCAAAAAATAGCCTTTCCGGTTATCCTGGCATTGGTTTCTCTGGTAAAAGTCGAGGCGCAGGTCACCGTCAGTGTGGCTGTCTTACCCCCTTACAGTCCAAAAATAGAAGATTATGCTGACAGAACCAGGATAACTGTTATGGCATTGGATTTTGGTGATATGGAATGTAACCTTCGCCTTACAATATCAGGAGATAATGGCATTGAGTTAAATTCACTTACTGACTTTTCCTATTCCACATTCACAGTTCAGAATGCAGTACCCATCACTCTTACCGGTCCGGATCTGTCGGAGTATTTTGACCTCGGTCGTCTGGCAGTAACAGGTATTGATCCTGCCGAGCTTCAGACGCAAGGCCTGCCGCCAGGGAACTATAGTATTTGTGCAAGGGTCTATCTTGGTGGACGACCTATCTCCGCGGCTTCTCCTTCAGGGTGCAGTAACTATTTCCGGGTGAATTATCTGCATCCGCCAATGCTTTTGACTCCTGTAAATGAGAGTGAAATTGCAAATACAATTGCACAGCAGATTATTTTCAGCTGGACACCCTCTCCCGGCGCTCCTGTCTGGACCTCATATATTCTAAAGATCGTTGAGATAACTGATCCTTCACAGGATCCCAATGATGCGATGTTATCGGCTACCACTCCGGCCTTTTTCGAGGAGGAAGTAAATGGCACATCGTTCCTCTATGGTCCTTCACAACCTTTGCTTGATCCTGGCAAGAGATATGCCTTCCAGGTGATCGCTTCTGATATGGAGACCAACAGCAGGTTTGAGAACTTCGGCCGCAGTGAGGTCTATTCATTCCGTTTTGGGAAGGAGTCGGATAATATCCTCTCATTTCCGGAATTAGCCGTGTCACCAGGACCTGTATCGGTGAAGCCGGTAAAGGCAGCAAATTCATGGACAATGCCCAACACCATGGTAAGCGGAACAATGCAGTATCGCTTCCCGCAGGATCAGGGCACAAAGGGATTCATGGACAATATTCCTTTGAAGCTCAGGATAGGATACTACATACTATCTAACAATAATCAAAAAACATACCTGCAGAACAGTATATCGGATTATCGGATTGAAATGACTGAATATGCAGAGGCGCATGGGTATACGTTCGCATTTCAAAGTATCCTGAAGACAGACACGCTACCTGAAATATTGAATAACATTGCATTTTGTACAACCGGTGATGACGGTGGATTCCTTTTTATGTTCAATAATCCCGGATTAGGACTTGTTGCTGAAAATGTTATTGCACAACGCATACTGATAGGGCTTGAGCAAGGCGGCGTCAAGAATGGCGAGGTGATATATGTGCCTAATGAAACTATTGAGATTACAACGGGTGATTTGTACATGTATGCAAATATCATTGTTGACAACCCCTATTATACTAGTCCGATAAAAGAGGTACTTACCCCTAAGGGTGACCATGCAGATCTGGGAGTTATCACCACAAATGTCAGGTCATATGAACTCAAGGTCAATGAAAAGGTCGATAAGAGCTACCAGGGCCAGTATAAGCAGGACAATATCGAAAGTATGGTTGTATATCTTCTGAGAGGATCTCAGCCGGGTGGTGTGCCGGCAAATGAGGGAAAAGGGTCACAGCCGGTGGAGATGGGAGAGAAGCTATTCAATATGAAGGTGATAGCAAAGGAGATAACCGGCAATGACGGCATAGCTATCCTGTATAACCTTGTAAAAAACAATTATGCAAACCCTAATGACAGGTATTTTCTTTATGCTACGGCTCTTGAAAGCTCTGATGTAAACTACACAATGGATGCTGCCGTATTGTACGGTTTTAATTATCCGGGTGATGGAGCGGTTTTCGCCAATGAATATGCACTTCCTTCGCCGACACCTTTGAAGGAGTTGGTCGCCAGGCCACTTCCCCCGGCAATCAGGGGTTCGGTATACAGGTATGATAACCAGATGCAGCCTGTAAAAGATGCTCATGTACAGCTCTTCAATATGAGTTATGTAGTTAATTCGGAAACTACCGGTCCTGATGGTCGGTTCGGTTTTGAACTCCCGGGCTCAAAAGAAGGTGACAAATGGGCCCTTTTTACTACATGTCAGGGCTTTAAGCATAATTATGTGGTAGTGCCTTATTCACTTATCCTCGGCAAAAAATATGTAAGGGAGGATCTTCTCCTCGAGCCTGAAGCAACCATCACCGGCACAGTTATTAACGAAAAGGGTGAGGGTGTACGGGTCCATATGCGTATGGATGATGGCGCTTACAAAGAGTTTCAGCCTGTCTGTCTTGATTTTTCGAGTAATCAGGGTGTGACAGGCGCTTCGCATAACACAGTGCCCTCAAGCTCCGGTAGTGTACAAACAGTACATAATACCGGCTCTGCGGTGATTCATGGTAATACAGCTAAAAACAAGTCAGTTGGAGCGGCTTACAGCCCCGGCAGTGTATCAATAAATACTGGAATAACAAGTGGTGTCATCAGCGATATGGTAATCACCCCTCCATGTACCAGCCCAACCCGGTTTACTCTTTATTCGACTTCCGGAGTTCATAAGATTATCATAGATCCGGTAGATCCTCAATACCTGCCTGACACTGTTGAAGTAAATATACACAAGGACAATAATACCCATGCCCCGATAACTGTTTTCACCAGGAAACACAGGGTACTTGTCAGGGTTAAAGAACAAAACTATTCAGGCACTCCGGGTCTCGCCGCTCCTATTGCAAATGCAAAAGTCACTGTTGAAAACTATGATACAGGAATTACCAACAGCCTCGGAGAGGTGAGCTTTGAATATACCTCTGCCAGTGATACTGTCAGATTATACGTGGAAGGGCCTTCACAGAAAGATTATGTCCCTACCCTTAAAACGGCGTATGCTGACGAGTCAATAGAGTTCAGGGTGATAAATGTTACTCTAAAACCGGGAGGCAGGATAAGAGGTATTGTATATGCCGGCACCACTGACTCTTCTGCAGTAGCCTCAGCCAGGGTCTATGCTGATATCCCGGGTGAGGTAAAAATTGAAACTGTGAGCGATGCGAAGGGAAATTATGAACTCCGTAATGTCCCGCTTAATATGAAGATCAAACTCAGGGCAGTGAAGTCAGCCTCCAATTTTGTCGGCGACTCACTTCAGATACAAATTACGAAGACAAAGTCATCTGATAACGGGATATTGGAGGGGATCAACTTCCACCTTCAGGTGTTCAATGATATGGATATTTCAAAGCTTCTTGGCTTCCCGGTGGAGGTCACGCGTCTCACTCTCGGTGGGGCAGGAGGCAATGAAGTTTTCATCTCCGGCAACTTCACTGATATACCCTCTAATGAGTGTTTCAGCCTGCCTGTGTCTGAGACGGGTATGAGGTTCAATAATGTGTCTATTATTCCGAGCCCTTATCAGCAGAATGAAAACGGAGTGCCTCTCTCTCAGCCAAAAGATAACAAAGTCACCACCAATAAGAACAAGCTATCAGTAAACATATACAAGAGTTATAAAGCTGATCTTGTTGGTGATCAGCTGCTTGGACTGGAGGTTGTAGATATCAGCAAGGGGACTGGCGCCATTGCAGCCAGGGTGAAGTTCGATGAGGCTTCCTTCCCCACATCTCTTGTTTCATTTAAGGAGACTGTATGGCTCTCGTCAGGAAGTACGGGAACAACCAGAATACCTGCCTTCTCTACAGAGCCTGGTTACGTTAACTACCCGAAAGGACTATATATTTCTGATGTAAACGGCGGATCTCTTTCTTTCACCTTTGACAACCTGATGCTCGAGGCCAACCGTGCCGGTTCAGTCATCAACGGAGATACCCTCAGGCTCAATGCCCTGCTCCATACCAACTTTAAGAATATTCCGCAGCCTGATGCCAGGCTTCAGCTCGGTAATATGGTCTTTATCAAGAAGGCTGCGCAACTCGTGACTTTTAATAATATTTATGGCAAAGACCTTATTATCCCACTCTCGCAAAGCAGTGTTCCCTGGAGCCTGAATGTCAGCAACTGGGTCCTTGGCAAAGACAATGGTCTCCAGTTTATTAACGGTTATGTAAACACTGGCATTGTGACAATACCTTTCACTAACATTTATGTTGAACAGGCACAGGACTCTACCCTTCTGAAAGGAGGAAATTACAAGCTTGACCAGTTATCTCTTGCAAATCTGGTGACCCTGAATATTACAGGCCAGAAACAGTTTGGGTATGATATTGGTCGTCATGCCTGGAAGCTATCTGTCAGTGGCCTTCCCGGCCAGCCATGCGCATGGTTTGGAGGGCTCCCGGGAATGGACCAGGGAGACAAGGTGGAGATTGAGAACTTTTTCTTTGTAAGCAACGGTAATCCTGTGTTCAACATCAGCCAGACCAGCAAGCCGCTGACACTCCATAAGGTCGGGTCATTTACGCCGGGGCTGATAACTGTGATCAATGATGACATTGCAATAGCAGGGATGATTGATTACAAGATTCCTTATATGAACAATGGCAATAAGATTGACTACAAGATATTCTATTTCAGAAAGCCGGATAACTCGGTGGGCTTCCGTAATGAGGTTTCCGCGTTTCTTATCACTCCTCCCGGTCCGGTGACCATGGAGTTTTTTCAGGTAACAGGTACCCAGACACTTGATGAGAAGGGCTTTTATGCCAGGGGCAAGGTATATGAAAAGATAGGCTCTGATAAGCTCTTCGAGTTTGATGCATGGCTCTACAGGACCACAGACTCAACATCCCTGGTAATTGATCATGCCAGTAACCAGATGTTCAGGTTCTCAGGCAATGGTGCTGCCTCCCCCAGGCTTGAGAATGTATGGGGACGTATGCACGTTTCGGGTACCGGGTGGACACCTTTGGCCTTTAGCGGTAATCTGCGCAACACCAACGGTGCCTCCGGCACACTGGGCTTTACTGTCCATGGTGACCTGGTGGCTGAGAAGCAGGAGATCACTGTCACCAACATCCCGGGTCCCTTCTCAAACATCGGTAACATGACCTATGACTATGCCAATAAGCGTTTCACCGGTATCATAGACTTCAGCAGAACGCTGGAGGGAGGGGCATATCTCAGCGCCTCGGCAGAGGTTCTCTTTGACCCGTCAGGATGGTATCTCCTGGGCCTGGGATCATTATCGGTGCCTTCGCCCAGCATGGGTGGTGATGCATCTGTATTCATCGGGAACTACAGCGTCAACCAGCATATCATTGACAAATTTGTCCCCAATTCGAGGGTATACCAGATATTTGGTGAGCCACCGGCTAACTTCCCGGCGGTGAATCAAAAGTTCAGTGGTTTTTATATAGAGGGAGGCGTTCATCTGCCGATACCTATAATACCGCAGTTCGAGTTCGATTGCGGACTTATCAGTGCACAGCTCACCCATGAGATAGGAGCTGATATAAGGATGAGCATGAACTTCACGGAAGCCAATACCTACCATATGGGCGTAAGCATTTATGGCCGCATAACAGCAGGTCTCGGAGCGTCAATGGGTGTTGTCTGTGCATCATCCTCAGTCACCGGTAAAGGGCTTGTCAGTGCTGACGGCATTTACTCATCAGACGGCACCTGGTCAGCAACGGGGTACAGTGAGTTTTCAATTTCCGGCTCTACTGAGCTTGGCTTCGGGGCATGCGACTCAGATTGTGATGGCATATTCGGTGTCGGCCCCTGTGTTGTAAATTCTGAAAGCGCGAAGGTAGGTCTCTTCGGTAAGTTCACGATCTCCAATTCCGGAACTGACTTTGAATTTGGATTTAAATGATAAACCATTAATGACCCTGCAACAATCTATTAAATATTGAAGATGATGACAAGCAAACACTATAATTCAGGTTACTTTCAGAGAGCCGTTTTTGCAGCCTTAATTCTGTGTGTACCAGTTATGGCAGGTGGCCAGACAACGGCAGAGGCATCCTTCGGAAGTCCATACGGCATTTTTGTTATTACAGGTAATGAGATCATTGTTCCGGAACGGGCTTCAGACAAGACCTCAGGTTACCTTATTGAACGCCGGGCAGTTAAGGAGAGTCAATGGCAAAATATTGCACTGGTCACAGCACCGGCCAGGATGAAGGATTTTGAAAACAATCTTCAATACTGGTGTGGCAGATTCCCAGAGTGGGCTGATTTTAACAGGATACCTGTTGAAAAGCTATTTACGGTGCTGCAGAGAACAGGCACCACTGACTCCCTTAAGTTGTACGGTCAGCTGCTTCCTGTACGGCTAGCAGCAGGGGCTATCTGGCTTGACTCAACAATGACAGATACTCTTAAATACCAGTATCGCGTTTCCAGGGCATCAGCCTCTAAACCATCACAGGTGCTCTTTACAACCCGGCATTCAGGCAGAGGGGAAACAACATTCCTCGGCAGACCGGTGATAGTTAACAGGCTTGTATCAGCAGACGAGGTCATTATCACCTGCGGCCTCGATCCGGGCTTCCGGCCCTCCATCTACAGGGTGTACCGGAAAAAGGAGGGTGATAAGTCATTCTCTCATATCAACCCTGCAGTAGTGAGATTCATTAAGAATGATACTGCTTTCGTAACTGTCAGGGATTCAGAGGTTGAGCAGGGTAAGGTTTACGACTATTATATTGTCCCGGTAGATTATTACGGGAGGGTATCTGTTCCTTCAGAGATTGTTCGCACCGGCATCTATAGCTTCAGCAGTATCAGGGTACCATATCATATTACCTCAGAGGCTGTGCTTCCTGTAGGAGGTATACGTCTCAGGTGGAGTTTTGATGACCCTGCCGATGTCAGGAGTTTAAACGTCTATAGGAGCACAGACTATGATACCGGATATGTGCTGCTGAAAAAGATATCTCCTGCAGACACCCTCTTTACTGATATGGACGTAGAGCCAATGCGTAAATATTTCTATTATCTTGTTATGGAGGGCTTCTTTGATGAAATGTCTTCTCCTGGTGTCAGGGTATATGGTATAGCCGAGAACAGGCTTCAACCACAGAGACCACTGATTGCTCATGCTGAAGCTATAAAGCAAGGGGCAAAGCTTGAAATGAAATTCTTTAATCCCGATATTAAGTCAGTAAGGCTTTACCGGAGAATCAAAGGGCAGCCTGATTTCTTGCCCGTGGCGGTCATCCCGGCTGTGGCAGGTGAGTCAGTGTTTTACACAGATACCAGTCGCTATTTTACAGGCTACACCCCTTTAAGTTACACGGCTATGGCTGAGAATACAAGTTATGCCCTGAGCCCCTTCTCTGATACTTTGTCTGTGTACCCCCTTTCGGAGAATGATCCTGTTGAGGCGGATAATCTGAGTGTCACTTCAGAAAGCAATGGGATTAACCTGGTCTGGGATGACCTCTTCACCACAAATTCTGAGATCGTCGGATACAGGATTTACAGGAGGATACCCGATAATACCAAAGGGAAGAAAAAACCATTGGATCTGATATATGACGGAACTCTGCAACCGGGAGTCAACTATTTCACTGACACTCATGTTGCTGAGGGTAATACTTATGAATACCAGGTGAAGAGCGTTGATTTCAAGGGGGCTGAGAGTGCAACAGGTCCAGTTGGTGTCATCACTATTCATAAGACCAGGCCGGTAGCGCCGTCAGCCATGAAGTTCTTTGTACAGGATGATGGCATCACGGTTGAATGGGAGGAGCCCGATCAGGAAGGCATAAAATCTTACAGGCTCTACAGGTATGTACGTGGCAAGGCACCGGTGATAATTAAAACGATTCCTTATGGTACAATGAAGTATACTGATGCCACAGCACAGAAAGGGAAACTATACTTTTACTACCTCACCTCTGTTCATGAAAACGGTGTTGAGAGCACTCCCGGCAGGGAGGAGGGCGTTTGGAGATGATTCAAAGACTCAATAATTCAAAGACTCAAAGATTTTTATTAAATTGGAGCATTAATCGCAAGTATCAACTAAACATTATCAGCCATGACTTATGGAATAATCATTTTCTTCGTTTTACTTATTTTCTTTGCAGGAATAAGGATTGTAAGGCCTACACACAGGGCTTTAATTGAGAGGCTGGGAAAGTATTACCATTTTGCCAATCCGGGATTTCACTGGATCATACCTATCATTGACAAGATGTACCAGGTGAATGTCACGGAGCAGATGGTTGATGCCGAACCTCAGGAGATAATCACCAATGACAATCTTAACGCGAGTGTTGACGCCCAGGTATATTTCAGGGTCAAGTCAGATGAAGAAAGTGTAAAAGGGTCTATTTACAATGTTGCCAACTTTAAGTTCCAGATAGTAAATCTTGCCCGGACCACCTTGCGTAACATTATCGGTACCATGACACTTAAGTCTGCCAACAGTGAGCGCGGCAAGATCAACGCCGAGCTTTACAACACCCTTCATATAGAGACACAGGGATGGGGAATAGAGATAGTACGTACCGAGCTGAAGCAGATTGATCCTCCGAAGGATGTCCAGGAGACGATGAACAAGGTTGTGAAGGCCGAGAATGAGAAGATAGCTGCTATAGATATGGCTTCCGCTGCCGAGACCGTGGCTGACGGTGTCAAGAGGGCGAAGATCAAGGAGGCTGAGGGTGCGAAGCAGGCGAAGATCCTTCAGGCTGAGGGTGAGGCTGAATTCATCAGGCTGGTCAATGAGTCTGCAGAGAAGTATTTTGTTGGTAACGCGCAGTTACTCAGGAAGCTGCAGGCGCTGGAGACCTCGTTGCAGAGCAACACCAAGATAGTTGTTCCCGGTGGCAGTGACCTTGTAAATGTCATCGGTGAGATGGCGGGGGTGATGCCGTTGCCAAAGAAATAAAGGAGGTGTCAATAAATTGGCTGGTCCAAACCGGTTCTTTTTTATCATAAAATTTATTATTTTTGCACCCGCGATGGTCGGTTGTCCGCCAGCTGGCGGACAGGCATCGGTCTGCAAAACCGGGTACGGCGGTTCGACCCGACTGAGCGAAGCGAGGGAGCTCACGAGGCGAACTAAGTGAGCCGAGTAATCCGCCACCGACAGCAGGGATAAGGTATTGGAGAAGTTCTTTTAAATAATTAATAAAATGGTCGGTTGGCCGAGTGGTCAGGCATCGGTCTGCAAAACCGGGTACGGCGGTTCGACCCGACTGAGCGAAGCGAGGGAGCTCACGAGGCGAACTAAGTGAGCCGAGTAATCCGCCACCGACAGCAGGGATAAGGTATTGGA
>JAQBHM010000416.1:0-2647 GCA_032127795.1 Bacteroidales bacterium
GGCGTGTTCCTATGACAAGGCCTGCAACTGCAGGATGAGACAGTGCTTCGCCGTAAAGTTCTCTCAGCCTGTCAATGCCGGCATATGTATTTGAATAAGCCTGAAAATAAGCTAGATAGCTGTCTGCCCTGCGATATCGGCGCCGGTGGAAGGCTATCCCCTGCTCCAGCTGCTGTGTGACACTCTTGTCGGGAGTACAGTAGGCAGGACTGAAGGCATCATTACTGCAGTAGGTACATCCGCCGGAACCGGCGGTACCGTCACGGTTGGGGCAGGTAAAGCCTGCATCAAGGCTCACCTTCTGGATCCGCTTCCCATAGCGGGTGGTGAACCATGCTGCATATGAATTGAACCTGCGCTGGCTGCCCCAGGGATATGTCTTTGCCTCGTTCATGCTTCCTGTACTGTATCTTTCTCTACATACCAGAGGTAAGACCTGACATTGCCGTATCCCATCTCTTCAAGGAGCTCACGATAGCCGGCAGCCTGCCTGATATGGTTTTCAGAAGGCTCACCGAACTTAAAATCGAGCAGGGTGATCTCCCCCTCTTTTATCATAAGGCGGTCAGGGCGGCGGGCGGCGCCGGAGGGTAATATGATTGTTGCTTCGGTGCGCACGGCGGAAGAACCGTCAAACCACCCTTTTACTTTTTCGCCGGCAAGCATCAGGCTGACCTTCTCTGAAAGCCGGTCACGCTGTCTGTTATTCAGCAGGCCTCTCTCGCACACATGATCAATGGCACGGGGCAGGTCATCAAGTGTTGTTATTCTGGACAGAAGCTCGTGCATCATGATACCGTAGGCTCTTCCGCCGGGCTCATCAAGCTTTATCTCATCCATCGGCAAGGCGCCGCCCGTCCGCAGCCGCATGGTGCCGCGGCGCTGCGAGACTGGATAGTGATCCATGGTGATTACCTCTTTTTCTTCCTTTTTCTCAGGCACAGGCAGGGCGCCCAGGGTCAGATATTTTATGTTGTCAGACTCTCTCCACTGTACATCATCAATGCCGTCACGCAGCGCCGCGGTCAGCAGGCTGGCAGTGTTGCCCGATACATTTTCCGACTTCAGATCTTCGGGAGCCATGATAAACAAAGCATCAACAGGCCTCGTAAATGCCACATAAAGCATGTTAATCCCGTCAAGCCATTCAGAGGCTCTCTCCAGGGCCGCCTCCTCAGCAAAATATGTACTGTCAAGCTTGCCCGTAAATTCAGGCAGAAGAACCGGCATGGGAGAAAACTCCTCAGGTACTTTTCTTACCCAGAGAAGAGGCCTGGTGAAGCCGTGACGGGAGAACTCCCACGCAGCAAAGGGTATGATGACTACTTTGCTCTGTAACCCTTTAGCCTTGTGGATGGTCATTACCCTTATCGCTTCCTGCATGTCAGACTGTGCAACAGTCTTCTTAAATCCTTCCGTCTCCCACCATGCCACAAAAGATGATATATCCGAACTGTAGCGCGATGAATACCATAGTACAACATCCTGGAATGAGTTGATGAAAGCCACGTTCTCTGTCGCTTTACCAAGTCCGAACAGCTCTATCATCCTTTCCGATGCTGAAAAAAGAGAGGCATTCCTGATCTCATTCATTCCCTCCTCCCATCCCTCAGGGAGAATGCCTTCAGGGATATCCTCCACGGTATCAGCAGAATAGACAGTTGTCTCACCGGATGCCGTGGCAAGGGCAAAGGATCTCACCATCAGGCTCTTGTTAATCCTGCTTCCCGGGTCAACGAGGTACCTCAGGCATGAGAGAAGGAGGCTTACAGCAGGATTACGTTCAAGGTATAACGATTCACCCGATGTCACCTCAAAATTATATCTGGCAAGCTTTTCGGGGCTGCATGACGAAGAGTGCTCCAGAATAGCGTTAATGATGCTCTTCCCTTCTTCATTGGTCCTGCATAAAAACATTATGTCATTTGCCCTGTAACCGTGATCCTGCAGCTCTTCTATCACCCCTGGGATATCACGAAGTACGCTATCCTTCCATTTCTCCTCCCCCTCCTTAGGATAGAGAGCCACCCTGACAAGCCCTCCGGGCTTTTTTTCGGTTCCCGTCTGTACTGAACCCGAATAAACGGAGCCGACTGACAGGTCATCGTTTGCCAGCCTGGTGTCGCACATTGCAGGGATGGTATCCGGATTGAATATATGGTTGTTGAACCTGATAATATTCTTACGACTACGGTAATTAACCAGGAGGGGTATGCTTTTTACCGCATCATCACCGTACTCCCTGTTTACCTCCGAATGGAGTATACGCCAGTCGCTGTTGCGCCAGCGGTAAATAGACTGCTTCACATCCCCAACCACCAGGTTGTCTCTGCCACGCGACAGCGTCTCACTTATCAACGGCATGAAATTCTGCCACTGGATAAGTGATGTGTCCTGAAACTCATCAATAATAAAATGGTCATAGACCGTTCCTATCTTCTCATAGATGAAGGGAGCATCATCATCGGTAATCAGTTTATTGATGAGCTCCCCGGAGTCAGACAGGAGGAAGAGGTTCTCATCATGGGCAAGTACCCTGACCTTCTCGGAGATGGCACCGAGGATCCCCATGACGTGTATGGTACGCATTTGCACCAGGGCTGAGAGATACAGCCTGTAATCATTCTCAAAGAGATCATCAATTTTT
>JAQBHM010000417.1:0-2755 GCA_032127795.1 Bacteroidales bacterium
CCAATATAGAGTATTTCTGAAATCAGGAATGCGGCTGAGACGCTTTTCCGGAGTTGAATAATCAGGGGAGGTGAAGCCTGGTAACTGTTGAAATGCCTCAAATTCCTGCCTGAATACAGTGTTGTCAAACAAAGGCTCAGAGAGGTTTCCCCTGATTGTGGTGATATCAATTATCCCGTCAAGATAAACGTTTGAAACTATGTATCCGAGATTCAGAACATCAACCTTTTCTATGCGGTCAAGAGCAATGCCGAGGACCTTCTCATGATTATGGACCGGCACCCCGTCTACAATTATCAGGGGATTGGTGAAATATACCTTGTTCTTGAACCTGTATACTGAATTTATGACAGTCTTTCCTCCCTTTTTAACTGTTACAACTCCTGTAATGATCTCCTTTATTGCCTCCTTGAGAGAAGTCAGTTCAATAAAAGTGGCCATACTTACTGAATTGTCAGGCTCTCCGAAAAAGTCAGGACTCTGAGGAAACTCTTTGTTCCTGTTTGTATCCGCCAGGTAAGGCTCATAGATCCTCTTTACCTGCATGTCAATAATAGCCTTATTGATCTCTTCAAGTCTGGCCGTATCGAGCCTGAAAGTCTCAGGAGATCTGTAACTGAATAAATCGGGGAAGGGATTGTCAAGCTCAACATAATAATTATCGATGTCCGGAGACAATGGCTGAATGACAACCTCACGGGTCCCTTGTTCTGTAGTCACAAACTTAAAACAGCCATTATCATCTGTTTTCGAAAACCTGCACAGTGATGTTTTGCCTACAAAAGAAAGTACCATGGTTTCATTCCTTATCGGCTCTCCGTTCCTTGTATTCATGACGGTACCGGTAATCAGGTGCCCGTCAGGCTCAGGCAGGTATTTAACCGGCCGAATGACTTTATAATTATTTGCCAGATTATCTTCCGGATGAAAGAAGATCAGCCTGTCATTAATGTCACGACTGCCGGCTGCACTGTTCAATGAAGTAAAACCCGCAATCTGGAATTCATCAGGACTGCTGCTGCCGGTTTCATCCAGGGCAAATGACTTGACTAATGAGACTGTCAGGTCACATTCAACAGGGTAACCCTCAGAGTCTGTTGCCACGATCTCTATTTTTACCTTCTCTCTGCCGGAATAGTTGGTTTTGTCTGTCAGAACATGAAATATGACAGGACCGGTTTTATCATTGCTAAACCATCTTTCTGCAATCCTGTTTCCGTCATTATCGGTTATCATTACCAGGGCGGGACCGGCCGGAAGTGAACCCAGGTCAGGGATTATCTCCCTCTCCCCGTAAGGATTTATTCTCTTTATGACTGGAGCAAGAGAGAGAGGGGCATAAATCAGGTTAAACTCTTCCCGGGGGGAGGAGGTGAATCCATCATTGGTCTTAATAATAAGCCTGTCTTTGTTTTGTCCCCTGGCCTTTACTCCTGAAATTACAAACCCTTTATCCGATACCGGGGGAAGAATAAAACTCTTTCCAAAAAGCTTCCCTTCAATGGTTACGAGATATAACCTGCCGGTTGCCGGTGGATTAATTTTTAAAAGTCCATAACCGCTATTATCAGTATATACCTGGCAAAGTATGCTGTCATTTTCATCGGTAATTACACCTTGCATTGCCACAGGGACTTTGTTCCTGTCAAGGGAGATGAAGCCTGCAGTATTTTCAATTCCTGAAACAAAGGTGCCACTTTCCGGAAAGAAGATTACGGTGTCTGTCTTTCCATCCTGGTCCGGGATCCTGATCCTGTCAATATCCCGGAAAGGATTGATGACTGAGATCTTTTTATAGGAATACAGCTCTGGAGAAAAGTTTTTCATCCAGTTTGTGCAGGTTGCCAAATAGTAGATGCCTGTCCGGAGAGTATCTGGAAGCATAATCTGCCCTGACGCAGAGGAACCTGTGATTTGAAGTTTTTCCTGGGCAACAGGATTGTTCAAGCTGTCGAGGAGACTGACATACGCAACCCTGCTGAGGGCAGAGGGTTTTTGAGTGAGGGTGTTAAAACACCAGGCCTTCATGTATACCCGCTCTCCTGCAATATATATATCACGGTCAGTCCTGACATATACCGCCTCTGAATAATTCTGTCTGCCGGCAACTGCGGTATTCCCCTCTGCAGACTGAGGGAATAATGAGGCGGGAAATAAGATGACAACTGCAATAAATGCCGCTCTTCGTATTGATAGTAGTATGATATTATACCTTTCTGACATTTTCAGGGTTAATAATAAATCAATTCAGGTCAACCCAGAAGTCGGGTTTGGAAAGAGTGCCGGTAACTGTGCAGTCTGCACATCTTTTCTGAGTGAACATCAGACTCTCCAACTCGCCGGGAAAGAAATAGGTCGGTCCGATGAATGCGTAACCCTGACTTACCAGGTAATTGTATACCCAGTCGAAGGTCACGGGTGTCTCAGACATCAGGAATAACCATGGTCCTGCGAACAATAATTCACAGCCATATCGGTAGGGGTGAAGTTCAAGCTGCTGGACCTCTCTTCTTGTGATATAGATTTTTTTAAGCTTAACGCCTGATACCTGGAAATAGCCCAGAACCTGTTCACTGGCATTATCAGAACTGCGCATATTGCTGATTACCGGAAAAGGTTGCTTATCAAAGATATCTCCGCCGGCTTCATTCAGTTGCTGCAACTGATCCCAGAACTCATACTCCTTTTCCGATATCGAAAACTGTCTTATCTGTATGCAGTACTGTACCGATAACCTGTCTGATTTCGTGGAGGG
>JAQBHM010000418.1:0-6788 GCA_032127795.1 Bacteroidales bacterium
GCTGAGGGACAGGAAGAGCAGACGATCAAATTTATCCAGATAGACGGTTTTACTAACGATGAGTATGGATCAGCAGTACCCAATGTCAGCATCTGGTCGAAACATCTGCGACGCGGGGCAGCCAGTGACAGCAGGGGTATATTTTCAATAATAAGCTCCCCGGGCGATACTGTCTTTTTCAGCTCAATAGGATATAAGTCCACAATCCTGACAATACAGGAAAATCTTGCCGCAACACATTATATCACTGACGTAAGAATGATAACTGACACCATACTTATAGGTGAAGTACTGGTGCTCCCATGGAAAACCTATTCTGAATTCAAACAGGCGGTGTTGGAGAATAAGCCTGAGGATCCGCTGCTGCAGAACATGCAGTATAATCTTGCTCTCGTGGAGCAGCAGATATGGTCTGACATGCGCTCCACTCCGGGTCAGGGATACAGGTACAGCATGCAACAGATGTCTGACAATCTGTATACCAGGGGCCAGTCACCGGTCAATAACCTTCTCAATCCTGTCTCCTGGACACGGTTTATCAGAGAAGTGAAAGGCGGGTTGCTTAAAAACGAAAAGAGTACCAATACCAAGAAATCAAAAACAAAAGTCCGGAAGAAAAAAAAGGGTGACTGATGGCTGTGACACCGAGAATATCACTTCCTCTCCTTTGTACTTTGCTTTTTATCCTGACCGGATCACCCATGTATGCCCAATATCTGCGAATCACCGGCACTGTCACTGATGTTGCGGGAATTCCCATTCCTGATGCATCGGTCTTTTCTCCCTCTGAAAAAAAAGGAACAACTACAGGAGCAGACGGAACCTTCGTCCTTGACCTTGACTTTAAAAAGGAGGGACTGATCATTCTTATTTCAAGCGTCGGTTACGCTACAGATACTGTTTCTGTAAATTCCCCGGAAGCAGGCCAAGGAGTGATCATCAGACTTAAGAATGAGGTGATTGAGATTGCTGGCGTAACCGTCACTGCTCCCGGCGGAACCCAGGTAAACTCCATACTTGTACCGGTAGCTGCCAGTGCTGTCATACCTACAGTCTCAGGAGGCATCGAAGCTGTAATACTTACCCTGCCCGGCGTCTCCTCATTCAGTGAATTAAGCTACCGGTATTCTGTGAGAGGAGGAAGCTATGACGAGAACCTGGTCTATATTGATGATACAGAGATCCACAGACCGTATCTGATACGGACAGGACAGCAGGAAGGGCTCAGTCAGATCAACCCTGATCTTGTTGCCTCAGTCACCTTTTCCCCGGGAGGCTTCAATGCCACATACGGTGACCGGATGTCATCTGTCCTTGATATAAAATACCGTAAACCAGTGACCAATGAAGCATCTGTTGCTCTCAGTCTCCTTACCTCCTCAGCTCATGCAGGTATGACAAGCAGGGACGGCAAATTCTACATGCTGTCAGGTATCAGATACCGCTCCAATGCCATCCTTCTTAAGTCCCTCGATGCGGCGGGACAGTACAAACCGATGTTTTCTGACATCCAGGCAACAGCCGGGTATAAAACCGGCAGCAGATCTCTCCTGACCCTTACCCTGTGGGCCAGCGCCAACAGGTATATTTTCGCTCCCGAGAGTCAGACAACCACCTTTGGATCAGTGGTTGCAGCTTACAAACTCTTTGCCTATTTCGAAGGTGGGGAGCGTGACAAATATGACAACCTTGACGGAGCATTAACTTACAGTATCAGTCACAGCACAAAACTTAACTCGAAAATTATACTTTCAGGGCATCTGGGAACTGAGAATGAGAACTTCGACATACGCGGAGCTTATAGCCTTAGCGCTCTCGATAAAACAGAGGGCAGTGAAAACAATCCTGACAGCCTCCTCAATATAGGGGTGGGAAGCTGGCTTTCCCATGCCCGTAACTCCCTGAAATCGGATATTGCCACTATCAGCTACAGGGGATCCCTGGGCACGGCTTCAAACTATACTGAATGGGGCATTAGCGGCAGGTACAGGCTGTACAGGACAAGTATCAGTGAATGGCTGAGGGTTGACTCTGCCGGTTATACACTTTCTGATGACCCGTCAACGCTGACCCTCACCTCCTTCACGGCCATGCAGGACTCGTTCAGGAGCCTCGCCGGTGAAGTTTTTATCAATAACAGGTCAAGCTTCAGTTTCCTGGGGAGGGGCTGGGATTTCACAGCCGGTGCAAGAGCCGCTGTTGATTCATATAATCATGAACTTATTATCTCTCCCAGGGTTTCCCTGAGGGTGAAAATGTCTGATGCACTGTCAGCTCATATTTCCCTGGGAGCTTACCATCAGCCTCCCGGCGGACGGGAACTGATGAGGCCTCTGGAGGGCGTTTCTGACCCCCTGAGAACACAGAGATCATACCACCTGACTACAGGCACCGTATACACTTTCAAGGCCTGGGAAAGACCATTCAGACTGACAGCCGATATCTACGGGAAAAAGATGGACCGTCTCATTCCCTACCGGACAGACAATGTCAGGCTGATCTATTATGGAGGAAATATTGCCGAAAGTTACACCGCAGGAGTCGACCTGAGAGTTAACGGTGAGTTCGTGGAGGGCACGGAATCATGGTTCAGCCTCTCTTTCATGAAGTCGGAAATGAGGATACCGGCTTCAGGAACAGGATGGTTTCCATCACCCTTCGATCAGAGAATGAATATCAACATATTCTTCCAGGATTATCTGCCGGGGCATCCTGATTTCAGGGCCCATGTCAATATAGTCTTTGGAACGGGAGTACCTGCTTCACCTCCGGGAAGAGATCCCTGGGAAATATGGTTCAGGATGCCGCCTTACAGACGGATCGATATAGGATTTTCCAAGGTTCTAATCGGAGAGACCAGAGGAATCACCGTGGGAAGAAGGGGCTCAGCATTCAGGGAAGTGATAGCAGGCCTTGAGATTTTCAACCTTGCAGATATCAGGAATACAATTTCATACAACTGGATTAGAAGCATCAGGAATAGTGAGGGAATCTCCATTGAATACGCAGTACCCGTATATCTTACAGGGAGAAGTCTGAACCTCAGGATCTCAGCCCGCTTCTGATCAATCACAGGAACCTGTTGATAGCCATCAGCACAAGTGGTAGAGTGACAATGCTTATCAGGGTTGAGACAAAGACGTTTGCCACCGCAAGGTGATCATCTGCACCCAATTCTTTTGACATTATGACAACACTTGCCATACATGGCATTGCTGCCTCAAGTATTATTACAGATGTGACCAGCCTGTCAGGAGCAAATCCTGCCATTGAGGCAAACAAAGCAAATACGGAAATGAGTATGGCAGGAACCAGTACCAGCCTGTTGAAACTAAGAATATATATGATCTTCCTTCCTAAAAGCCCCCTGGCATCTGAGAAATACATCATTACACCAATATACAACATTGATAACCAGGTATTTGCTGACCCCAGCTCAGAAAAGGGAGTAACAATGATCTTCGGCACTTTAATAGAGAAGAGAAAAAACACAAGCCCTGCAAGGGTTGCTACAGTATTCGGATTAAATATTTTAAGAAGGCTTTTCTGCCACGGCACCCCGTTACCGTGGCTTAGAATAACCACCCCAAGAGTCCACAATATAATATTCGAGACAAGCTGGAACATACTTGCATACAGAAGTCCCTCCTCGCCGTAAAGGGCAGTTATAAGCGGGAAGCCAAGAAAGATAATGTTACCGAACATTGAATGAGCCTTGAAAACAGCCTCCTCCCTGCCTTTCATATGCACAACTCTGGCTGTTAACCACCCTGCCAGCAGCATAAAAAACAGTACCAGCCCTGACAGTAACAGAACGATGGCACTGTTAGCCAGAAGACGGGGTGTTGCTTCCAGCTTGAGGAAATTGGTAAACAGCATCAGGGGAAGAGAGATGTTGAATATGACCTTTGAAAGCATATCCTTTGACTCCAGGGTAATGACCCTGAACCTGGCAGAGACAGCACCAATGATAACGACAATCGCAAGAATTACAATCTGTGAAATAATTATTTCTGTCTCCATTTAAAGCTATTTTCTCTGGAATGCGGCAGTAAAAATAATAATTTATAATTTCGTACCCTGATGAACAAGTTCGAAATTACTTTTACTGCTGTTATGGCCACCATTCTGGCTCACCTTCTTATTGCGGTGATCTTCATGTCGGTAAAAGTCTCCGCGATGAAGCGGGAGCTTGCCGCAGAGATCATTCTTGACATGCAGGAAGAGATACCTGAGGAGGATATGAAGAAGGCCATTGAGCTGTCAAAGAATGATTTTTTCAATGGTGTCTCTCCGGAAGATATTGTCAATGTCATCAAGAATATTGCTGACAAACCGATGGATATTGACCCGAAAGAGTACCAGGATAGAGTCAAGGAAGAACTTATCAAGAGCGGGATGCTTAATGAAAAGAACTTCATTGATGACGAAAAGATGGCTGATGAGGCTGGTAAGGAGGAGATCCCCCTTCCTAAAGATAATATAAAACCTCAGGTGACTGCTAAAAAGGATAAACCGGAAGAAAAAGGCACTTTCAGGGGGCCTACCCGAATTTTCTATGATCTTGCCGGCAGGCATCATATTTTTCTTCCGATACCTATTTATAAGTGTGAGGGAGCCGGGCAGATTACGCTGGCGATTGAGGTTGACCGTTCCGGAAATGTCATTAAGGCTGAACCGGCTAATGCTCTATCCACAACATCCGACGGATGTCTTACAGAAACAGCTGTGTCCCATGCTTTCAGAACCAGGTTCAACTCTGATTTAAGCGCGCCGCTGAAACAGTCAGGATTCCTGACCTTCGTTTTTGTTTCTCAGAAGTAAATTTTCAGAAGAGAGTACCCTGTACCGGGTAATTGTAAGGCATAATAAGCTCAGCCCTGTTACGGTCAGCCTTTGAATTTGTTATCAGTGGGCTTATTGTATGAGCTTCAAGCATTTCTGAAGCCACCGGTTCCATAAGGGCTGATGCAGATGCTTTCGTGAGCTCTCTTTTTAACCACAGGTGTTCTGCTGACAAAGGAAGGATGACAGGCATGCGCTTTTTCGTATTGTGAATGTCAGCCATGAGCTCATTTGCACGGGTAGTAACTATTGAAAAGGTATTCATCGTTACTCCTCCTTTCAGCTGCCATGAATCCCATATTCCCGCCAGTGAGAATATTTCCTCATTCCGCAATCTAATATACCACGGAATTTTACGACCCCCTATGTGCTGCCACTCAAAGAAGCCGCTTACAGGAACAAGGCATCGTCTCGAAACGAACGGTTCCCTGAATGCCGGTTTTAAATCTATTGACTCTGACCTGGCATTGAAAGTTTTAAGGCGTATCTCTTCTGCTTCTGCCTCATCTGATGTCCATGAGGGAATCAAACCCCATCTCATGAGACGTATCTCTGCCGCATCATCAGAGCATACCACCGGCATTACGGGCAGGCTATGAGCATGATAATAGTAACTCGGGCGGTATTTATCCGGATCGATAAGGATGGCTCCGTATCTTTTTTCCAGCTCCTCCTTTACAATATTTACGTTAACTGTGAAACACACCCTGGCTCATTGTATATTCATTACGGGCACCTGGAGGGAATATCTGAACAGGTCAGTGTCAGGCCATTTCTCAACCCTGTGAATAAACTTTGACATCATATAGTCAATGTCAGTAGATAATTCAGGGCCGTTCCATGCGCTGGAGTTAAAGAGCACCACCCATGAAGTCCCGTCCGGCAGTCGTTTCATCATTCCGGTGGTTCCGGGGAAAGAGCCTGTCCTCCACCATGAACCATTATATAGAGCGGCTCTCCACCCTACCGGAGCATAGCCGTTGCTGATGTCTGTCATGAATTTAATACTTGTTCCTGACAGGATGTCTTTGCGACTGTCAAGGCCGTCAACAGAGAGCAATAGTCTCATCAGGTCAGGTGCTGTGGCAACCCATGCACCGGCAGCTCCCAGTGCTTCAATATCATTTCCTCCGCGGCTTGCCGGGAGCATCTCTCCTGTTCCGTATACTGAAGGTTTGGGCAGAGCATTGGCGACTTCATAATATGAAACTTCAAACGGAAGCTTCTCTTCCTGGAGATTGTGGCCAAGGGCCATATCATAAATGCCAAGAGGCTCAAGAATCTGAGTCACACAATAATCCTCATAACTCATACCTGTAACACTTTCAATTACCAGTCCCATGATGCTGTAGCCAAGGTTTGAATGAGCCTGCCCCAGCCCCGGCGTAAAATGAAGTCTCTTGCTCAGGGCAAACCTGACAATGGTTTTAGTATCAACCGGAAGTGGCACATTCATTGTCTCTGCAACCACCAGGGGCATGAACATCTGGTCTCCGTAACGCTGTGTCCATCCGCCCTTATGGGCCAGAAGATGTCCTACGGTAATATCAAAGACCCTTTTATCCCTGGGGTGGGCAAAAATCGTATCTTTCAGTATGCCGTCAGGACCGAACACCCGGTCATTGACCGACAGTCTCCCCTCCTCCTGAAGTTTCATGATCGCAATGGCGGTAACCAGCTTGGATATGCTGGCAATCCTGAACCGGTGATATGGCTGTGTAAGTACGGAATCTGAAAGTGATGAATAACCAAACCCGCGGGCATAAACAAGCTTGCCGTCACGTGCCACTGCCACAGAGGCGCCCTTGATATCCCAGTGATTCATGAACCACTCCACACCATTCTCCGCCGTCGAAAATATTTCACTGTCAGAGAGTGAATTATCTATACGGGCATTTGCCGGGTCTGGGGTGGTGTTGCCTGCAAGCCTGGCACTTTCTGTT
>JAQBHM010000419.1:0-3254 GCA_032127795.1 Bacteroidales bacterium
CAGTATGCCCTTGACCCCTATTCCGAAGATTATCGTGTCATAGAGGTTAATGCCCGGCTGTCGCGTTCCAGTGCCCTGGCCTCCAAGGCTACAGGATACCCCCTGGCCTTTGTGGCGGCAAAGCTGGCACTGGGCTACGGACTCCACCAGCTTAAGAACTCCGTCACTAAGACCACTACGGCATGTTTCGAACCTGCACTTGACTATATTGTATGCAAGATACCCCGTTGGGACCTCAATAAATTCCAGGGTGTGGCACATGAGATAGGCAGCAGCATGAAGAGCGTGGGAGAGATCATGGCCATAGGGCGCACGTTCGAAGAGGCCATTCAGAAAGGACTGCGCATGACAGGCCTCGGGATGCATGGCTTCGTAAGTAACCGCAACCTCAGCTTTGAAGATGTTGAGAAAGAGCTGTCAGACCCTACTGATATGCGTATCTTCTCTATCGCGGAAGCCCTTGAGAGAGGGTTTGATGTTGACCGCATCCATGAACTGACAAAGATTGACCGCTGGTTTCTCTTCAAGCTTCAGAATATTACCGGCATCAAGAAGAGGCTCGAGACCTTTAAAACAATAGAGAGCATCCCTGCTGACGAGATGCTTCATGCCAAAATCAACGGCTTCAGTGACTTCCAGATAGCGCGTCATGTGACAGGGGCTGATGCTCATAAGATAAATGATGCAATGTTATCGGTACGCCGCTACCGCAAGAGTAAGGGGATAGTGCCCTATGTCAAACAGATTGACACCCTTGCCGCGGAATACCCTGCCGTCACAAATTACCTTTACATGACCTACAGCGGCATGGAGCATGATATATGGTATGAGAATGACAAGCGCTCAGTGATAGTTTTAGGATCAGGGGCATACCGAATAGGGTCAAGCGTTGAGTTCGACTGGTGTTCGGTAAACTCTATCAACACAATTCGCAGGGAAGGGTTTCGCGGGGTGATGATAAACTATAACCCTGAGACCGTCAGCACTGATTATGATATGTGTGACCGGCTCTATTTCGATGAGCTCTCCTTCGAGCGGGTGATGGATATCATTGACCTTGAGACACCGCGTGGCGTTATTCTCTCCATGGGAGGACAGATACCAAATAACCTGGCGATGAGGCTCCACAGGCAGGGAGTACCCATACTGGGGACGCCTCCCGAGTCCATAGACAGGGCTGAGGACAGGCATAAATTCTCATCGATGTGTGACATTCTGGGTGTTGACCAGCCGCGATGGAAAGAGCTGACCGGCATTGAGGAGATTGACAGGTTCATTGAGACAATTGGATTTCCGGCGCTGATACGCCCGTCATATGTTCTCTCCGGCGCAGCGATGAACGTTGTCTCAAACCGGACAGAACTGGTGCATTTCCTGGAGCTTGCCGCCAGCGTTTCCAAAGAACATCCCGTAGTTGTCTCCGAGTTCATTGAGTATGCCAAGGAGATAGAGGTTGATGCCGTAGCTTCCTCAGGTGAGATAGTGGCTTATGCCATCAGCGAGCATGTGGAATATGCCGGGGTGCACTCAGGCGATGCCACAATTGTATTCCCTCCTCAGAAACTCTATTTTGAAACTGTGAGGAGGATTAAACGCATAACACGCGAGATAGCCAGCGAACTGAATATCTCCGGTCCGTTCAATATCCAGTTTCTGGCCCGTGAAAATGATATCAAGGTCATAGAATGCAACCTGAGAGCCAGCCGCAGCATGCCGTTTGTATCGAAGGTGCTTAAGATTAACCTTATTGAGCTGGCTACCAAAGTGATGCTGGGAACACACTGGGAGAAGCCTCACAAATCTGTCTTTGATCTCGATTATGTGGGAGTCAAGGCCTCGCAGTTCAGCTTTTCCAGGCTGGCCAAGGCTGACCCGGTGCTTGGCGTAGACATGGCCTCAACGGGTGAGGTAGGTTGTATCGGCGACAGCTTCTATGAAGCTCTTCTCAAGGCAATGTACTCAGTGGGATACCGTATGCCGGAAAAGGCAGTGCTGATCTCTTCAGGCCCAGCCAAATCAAAGGCTGACCTGATAGAGGCCGCCCGTCTTCTTCTGAAACGCGGATATAAGCTGTATGCAACCAGGGGTACACAGCAATTTCTGAATAACGCGGGCGTGGAGGCAGAGATGGCACACTGGCCCGATGAGGAGAACTCACCCAACACTGTTGAGCTTATACGAAGCCGCGTGGTTGACCTGGTGATAAATATCCCCAAGGACCTGACAGCCACTGAACTTAATAATGACTACCAGATACGGCGCAGTGCCGTGGATTATAATATTCCACTGATAACCAATGCCCGCCTTGCCTCGGCATTCATTCATGCCTTCTGCACGGTGACAGAGGAGGAACTGGAGATAAAGGCCTGGGACGAATATTGATCAGAGAGTAGGTAGTAGGCAATAGGCAGTAGTGATGTTGTCAACCCTGAAGGGGTTGAATGTAAATAGTGAGAAGTTGTAGTGATAGTGATGATGTCAACCCTGAAGGGGTTGAATGTGAATAACCCCGGGCGAAAGCCCGGGGAAACCCGGGACAGGGGTGAAACCCGGGACTGGGGTGCAACCCCGGGACAGGGGTGAAACCCGGGACAGGGGTGCAAACCCGGGGACAAGGGTGAAACCCGGGACAGGGGCGAAAGCCCGGTGAAACCCGGTGAAACCCGGGGCAAAAAATGAAGGTACAGATATGATAAGAATACGCAAAGCAGATCCGGCAGATGCCGGAGCCATCATCGCCTTCCAGAAGGCCATGGCAATGGAAACCGAAGGACTCGGTCTCAGTGATGAAACGGTCAGAGGTGGCGTGAAAGCCGTCTTTGACGATCATGGCAAAGGAGAGTACTATGTGGCCGAAGATGACGGGAAAGTGGTGGCCTCCCTGATGATAACCTATGAATGGAGCGACTGGCGCAATGCAAATGTATGGTGGTTCCAGTCGGTTTACGTGATTCCTGAATATCGCCGCAAGGGTATCTTCAGGATGATGTATGAATATGTCAGGGCCGAGGGAGAGAAAGAGGGCATAGCAGGACTGCGCCTGTATGTTGAATCTGAAAATCACAGGGCACAGAAGACCTATGAGGCTATGGGAATGAACGGCTCACATTACAAAACTTTTGAATGGATGGTGAAGCAGGGAGAATAACCGTAGGAAAATTCAGTCCAAAAGAATGAGCTGGCTTTTAATAATACCTGTTGTTCTTTATTCATTAATAAAACTGCTCTTCTGGTTTATCCTGAAGAAGAAGAGC
>JAQBHM010000420.1:0-4261 GCA_032127795.1 Bacteroidales bacterium
ACTATCTGTTTATGAATTCTTCGGTAGAGGAATTAATAACGGCGGAGGTGAAGGATGCAGTGATTGCCACAGCAGAGCCCGAGATTCCGGCAGAGATCACAGAATCAGAGCCGGAGACTTTGGCAGAGATCACAGAATCAGAGCCGGAGATGACGGCAGAGATCAGTGACACCGAAACTGAGATGGCAGCTGAAGAACCCGCAGAAGAAATTGCAGGGCAGACAGGATTTATAGCGGAAGAATCTGCTGAAATAAGTGAGGCAGAGCCGGAGATGACGGCAGAGATTTCTGAACCTGAGCCGGAGATACCAAAAGAGGAGTCTGCAGAGATTGGGGTTACAGAAGAGGAAATTGTGGCAGAGATCATAGAATCAGAACCTGAACCTGCCACTGATACATCGCAGAGAAGCAGGGATGATCTTCTTGCCGAGATAGATGCAAGGCTGGAGGAATTAGGAGAAGAGGAACTTCTTGAACTGGACATGAGTGACGATATTATGGTCACAGATGGGAGTTTTACCGATGAAACCGTTGCTGATGCAACGGTCACCGGAGAGATGGTCAGTGAGGAAGCCGGCATTGACACTCCTGTGTATGATGAGACAGTTGTTGAAGAGGCCGGCATTGACACTCCGGTGCATGATGAGACAGTTGTTGAAGAATCCGGCATTGACACTCCGGTGCATGATGAGATAGTTATTGAAGAGGCCGGCAATGACATATCGGTGTCAGATGAGACAGTCAATGAAGAGAAAGCCGCATCGGAACCCATCATCCAGGAGCCTGTCAGGCCATTGTCACAAGCTGACCTTATTGACAGGTTCATTCATACGAGCCCGCGCATAGAACGCATGACGCCCGGAGAGGTTCTTCCGGAGAGGGATCTGACAGCGGAGCGGGAGCAGGAACACGGATCATATATAACAGAGACACTGGCAAGGATTTATGTCAACCAGGGTTATTATACCAGGGCAATAATTATTTATGAAAAACTGACGTTGCAATTTCCGGAAAAAAGTACTTACTTTGCGAGCCGTATTGAAAAGATTAAAGAGTTAATAAAATAGACAGACAATGGGAATCTATATTTTTATTTCGGTTCTGGTGATAATAGCCTGCATCTTGCAGGTGATGATCGTTTTGGTGCAGAACTCCAAGGGTGGCGGACTTGCATCCAATTTTACATCGGCCGGACAGTCAATGGGAGTAAGAAAAACTGCCGACTTCCTTGAGAAATCAACATGGACTCTTGCAGGAGCTATACTTATCCTCTGCCTGGTTGCCACAGCCGCCATACCGAGAGGTCAGGGTGAACAGGAGTCAGTGATCAAAGCTTCCATCGAGAGAGCACAGGATCCCAACGCCATACCCACACTGCCGACACCGACACCGGTCCCGGAATAGGAACCTCAGCCTGACGGCGGAAATAACTAAATATGACATTAACCATAATAAAAGGTGTCAGTTTGTCATAAACTGACACCTTTTATTTGTTAAATGCCCTTTGGCATAGATTATGAAAACCCCTATCTGGAAAAAAATTGTTTAACTTATAAAACTAGTAAAATGGCACAATTAAAAGGAAAAGTCCTTGCAGGCAAGGTTCTTATCAGGCCCAAAGAGGCTGAAGAGAAGACTGCCAGCGGCATTATCATCCCTGACTCTGCAAAAGAAAAACCCCGTACCGGAACTGTTATTCTTGTTGGCGCTGCCAAGAAAGACGAGGAGATGGAACTCAAAAAGGGTGATGTTGTACTCTATGGCAAATACTCAGGACAGGAACTGAATATTGACGGTGAAGATTATCTTCTCCTTGCACAGTCTGACGTTCTTTATATTTCGTAATAACCGTAAAACAGAATAAAATGGCAAAGGAAATAAAATTCAATATTGAGGCCCGCAATCTTCTTAAGGCTGGCGTTGATCAGCTTGCTGATGCAGTAAAGGTAACACTGGGCCCGAAAGGACGTAATGTTGTCCTCGAGAAAAAATTTGGTGCACCGCAGATAACAAAAGACGGTGTCACTGTTGCAAAAGAAATTGAGCTTTCTGATCCCTATAAAAACATGGGTGCTCAGATGGTCAAGGAGGTAGCGTCAAAAACCTCTGACAATGCAGGCGACGGAACAACAACTGCCACGGTTCTTGCACAGAGCATTATCTCAGTAGGCATTAAGAACGTCACTGCCGGTGCAAATCCAATGGATCTTAAGAAAGGCATCGACAAAGCTGTTGCCGTGGTGGTTGAAAGCCTCAGGGCACAGTCACAGGTGGTAGGCGATGATCTGAAAATGATAGAGCAGGTAGCCCGTATCTCAGCGAACAACGATGAGGAAATTGGCAAGCTGATCGCCACAGCCATGGATAAGGTGAAGAAAGAAGGCGTTATCACTGTTGAAGAAGCCAAAGGCACGGAGACAAAAGTAGAAGTTGTTGAAGGGATGCAGTTTGACCGTGGTTATATTTCAGCATATTTTGTCACCAATCCTGATAAAATGGAGGCTGAGCTTGAAAACCCCTATATCCTCATTCATGATAAGAAAATATCAACCATGAAGGATATGCTTCCGATACTTGAAGAGACAGCCCGCAACGGACGTCCGCTCATGATCATCGCTGAAGATATTGAAGGTGAGGCACTTGCTACTCTTGTTGTAAACCGCCTCCGCGGTTCTCTGAAAGTATGTGCTGTAAAGGCTCCGGGATTTGGCGACAGGAGAAAAGAGATGCTTGAAGATATCGCCATTCTTACAGGAGGTACTGTTATCTCAGAGGAGAGGGGCATGAAACTTGAAAATGCAACCCTTGCAGATCTCGGTATTGCTGACAAGGTGACAGTAAATAAGGAAAATACTACAATTGTCAACGGTGCAGGTGAGCATTCAATGATTCAGGCACGCGTAGGACAGATAAAGCAGCAGATATCAACAACCACTTCTGACTATGACAGGGAGAAACTCCAGGAGAGACTTGCCAAACTGGCAGGCGGAGTTGCAGTTCTTTATATAGGTGCTGCTTCTGAGGTTGAAATGAAAGAGAAGAAAGACCGTGTTGATGATGCACTTCATGCAACCCGTGCAGCGATCGAGGAAGGTATCATTCCGGGTGGTGGCGTAGGTTATATTCGTGCCATTGCCAAACTTGAAGGACTCAAGGGAGAGAATGAAGACCAGACAACAGGGATAGAAATAATAAAGAGAGCCATCGAGGAGCCTTTGCGTCAGATAGTTGAAAACGCAGGCAAAGAAGGTGCTGTAATAGTTCAGAAAGTTCGTGAGGGCAAGAATGACTACGGTTATAATGCCCAGACTGATAAATATGAGCACTTCTTCAAGACAGGCGTGATTGATCCTGCCAAAGTTGCAAGGATAGCACTTGAGAATGCAGCTTCAATCGCAGGAATGTTTCTTACCACAGAGGCAGTTGTTGTTGAGGAGAAGGAAGAAAATCCTGCTCCTGCCCCAGGCATGGGCGGCGGCGGAATGCCGGGCATGATGTAAGAATCAATATGTAAAAGAGAAAAAGCTGCTCCCGTAATGGAGCAGCTTTTTTTTTCGCATCTTTGCGGAATTATTTTTTAAGATGGCAGATCCAAAACAGGTACAGGACCTCGAACATGAGAAAATAGGAAAGCTGATGTGGCGCTATTTTCTGCCTGCCTTTGCCGGTATGCTTGCCAACTCACTCTACAACATTGTTGACCGCATATATATCGGGCAGGGGGTTGATGCCCTCGCCCTGGCGGGCCTCAGTATTGTCTTTCCACTGATGCTTATTGTTATGGCATTCGGCATGATGGTAGGGATGGGGTCTGCCGTCCGTGTCTCCCTTAGCCTGGGGGAGAAGGATTTCAAACGAGCTGACAGGATACTTGGTAACGCACTCTTTCTGTCAGTTTCGATAAGCATTGTCCTCGTAATAGCCGGGTTCCTCTTTAAGGAACGCGCCCTGAGCATCTTCGGAGCCGGCCCTGAGACAATGGCTTATGCCTCAGAGTATTTTACAATTATACTTATGGGTATCCCATTTGGCATGACAGGTTATGCCCTCAATAATATTATCAGGGCAGAAGGCAATCCCCGTACATCCATGATATCTATATTTATCAGTGCGGGATTAAATATTATTCTTGACCCGATCCTTATATTTGGTTTTGATATGGGAGTCAAGGGGGCTGCCTATGCAACTGTGATCTCCCAGGTCATCCTTTGCATATGGGTGCTGGCTCACTTCCGCGGAAGGAAATCAGTCACCAAACTGC
>JAQBHM010000421.1:0-6229 GCA_032127795.1 Bacteroidales bacterium
CAGGAAATTGGCCATTCCTTTGATATCACCGCGGCGTGCCGTAATCACTTTAAGAAGTATCAGGGCATCTATACCACCGAAGGGATGATTTGAAACAGTTATGCATGGACCCTCAACCGGTATGTTTTCAAGGTCCTTTTCTGATACTTCGTATCTGATATCAAGTTGGTCAAGTATTGAGTTGATAAAGACTAACGGGTCCTTATCGTATGAAGAGGTATAGACCCTGTTGAGCTTGTTGTACTTAAATATCTGCATCAGCGCCTTGGCAATAATAATGCCTCCCGGAATATTCAGGTTGGTTGCCCTTGCAAGCTCACGTGAAGTCAGAAGTTTCATAATAATAACCTAAGATTGCAAAGGTAGTTTTTAAAAAGGATATCGGGTAACAGGATGTAAAAAGGATATCCTCAGGTCCGGACAGGGTTATGATCAGGCTCAGTCAGCCATAGCCTCTGCAATAATCTGTGGTACTGCAGACTCCCATCCGAGGGGCATAATATGCACACCGCTTATCCCCGGTTTCTTTCTCAGATTCCTGATGATCTCCACAGCAATGCGAATTCCTTCATTGCCGGCATTGGCCCCTGCCTCTTCCATACGTCTCATAATCTTATCCGGGATAATGATGCCCGGGATCCTTTCATGAAGGTACCTTGCCATGTTCAAGGTCTTAAGCGGACTGACTCCCACAAGGATATGTACCTTGTCGAGCAGCTGCTGTTTCTCGAGATTTTCAAGCCATGGATCAAGTCTGTCCGGGTCAAAAACAAGGTTTGTCTGAAAGAACTGAGCTCCGGCATTGATCTTCTTCCTGTCCCTTATTACCTGCAGTACAGGGTCCTGCGCAAAGGGAGAGGCAGAAGCGCCGAGGAAGAAATGAGGAGGATGCTTCATCTCACGGCCGTCGAGATATATGCCCTCATCCCTCATCCTTCTGAGTATCCAGAGCATCTGTACTGAATCAACATCTATGATATTCAGGTTGCCTCTGGGTTGAGGGCCGACACGAGGGCTGTCACCGGATAGACAAAGTATGTTTTTTACCCCCAGGGTGTTTGCACCTAATGCCTGAGACTGTAATCCTGACCTTGTATTGTCACGTGCCGATATCTGCAACACGGGGTCAACACCCATTGATGCAGCAACATTGCAGCATGCAATGCTTGACATGCGGGGAATGGCTGAGGAACCGTCAGTGAAATTGATGGCTGATACCAGTGGTTTAACAATGGCAATCTTCTCTTGTAGCCTGTCGGTTGAGGCACTGAGAGGAGGCATTACCTCGGCGGTTATAACAAACTTACCCGTGCGGAGCTGAGCCTCAAGAAAAGACCGGGGTTCCGTTACTGGGGCAGGGTGATAATCAGAATCTCCCTTCCACCATCCAGGCTGACGTATGGGCTTAAATACCAATTCCTCCAGGTTATGTCTTATTGCCTGTCCCCGACCCAGGCCCCGGCCTCTGCTTCCTGCCGGAAAGAAAATCCTCCTGAGACCTGCTGCTCTCACTTTTCTGACTACCTCACCCCACGTCTCCGTCCCGGCCCGGTCCCAGTCGACCGGAGGCAATACCTCAAGCAGCTTGTTCTCCCGGTGCATCTTCACTGACCGTTCAAAGATAAGGGTCCAGACACACCTGCGTCCAGTATCTACATAACAGTAGCCGTTGTTTACACCTCCGCAGGGACCGTTCCTGATGCCCTTGGGACATCCCATATGACATATGAATGCCGTTTCCTGTAGGAGACAGTTGCCGCACATACGGCAACCAAAGAGAGGTCCTTTGACACACCTCTCTGTGAATGCCAGCAGACGGCCTGCCATTCTTACCCTGCCAAAGGGACGGAAGGCAGGCTGCCATCGTCTGACAGGGGTGAAAACAGACATTACCGCTAAATGTACATATTTAACATCTGCTCATAAAGCTCCTGCCTGCCACTTATTTTCTCGGGCTCCCCTGCTTTCATAGCATACTCCCTGAGTTTGGCGAGAGTGAAACCGCTCTTTTCATACAGCGCTCCTTCCCCGTTGTCAAAGGAGGCGTACCTATGCTTCCTCATCTTCAGATAGTCTGAATCAGTTAGTATCCTGTCAGCAGTGACCAGGGCCCTTGCAAAAGTGTCCATTCCGCTTACATGAGCAATGAAGAGATCTTCAGGATCAGTAGAGTTGCGTCTTAAATGAGCGTCAAAGTTGATGCCTCCGTCAGAGAATCCTCCGGCACGCAGTATTATCATCATAGCCTCAGTGATCTCATTGATGTTTGTCGGGAACTCATCAGTATCCCATCCATTCTGATAATCTCCCTTATTAGCGTCAATGCTTCCCAGCATACCGGCATCAGCGGCCACCTGCAGGTCATGTTGGAATGAATGTCCGGCAAGAGTTGCATGGTTGACCTCTATATTCAGTTTGAAATCCTTGTCGAGACCGTAATGACGGAGGAAGCCTATCACGGTTGCGGCATCATAGTCATACTGGTGCTTTGTGGGCTCCATTGGCTTGGGCTCAATGAGGAAAGTACCCTTGAAGCCTTGTTTGCGTCCATAATCACGGGCAAGAGTAAGCATCATGGCCATATGTTCAAGCTCTCTTTTCATGTCGGTATTGTGAAGCGACAGATAGCCTTCACGGCCGCCCCAGAAGACATAGCTCTGCCCACCCAGTGCTACGGTGGCATCAATGGCATTTTTAAGTTGCACCGCAGCATTGGCCACCACCTTAAAGTCAGGGTTGGTAGCAGCTCCGTTCATATAACGAGGATTGCTGAAGAGATTGGCTGTGCCCCACAGCAGCTTCACCCCTGTCTCTTTCTGCATTGACTGCATAACCGGCACAATCTTCTCAAGACGTTTCTCAATATCAAAGACAGAGCCATCACCCACAATGTCCGTATCATGGAAACAATAGAACGGTGCCCCCATCTTTGTGATAAACTCAAAAGCCATGTCAAGCTTTACCTTTATACGGTCATCGCCTGACATGCCGTCATAAGGAAAATTTCTCGTTGCAGCACCAAAAGTATCTGTTCCGTCACCACAGAAAGAATGCCAGTATGCAATGGCAAACCTTAGGTGGTCTTTCATAGATCTTCCCGCAACTTTTGCATCAGGATCATACCATTTGAAAGCCAGCGGATTCTTGGAGTCCCTGCCTTCATACCTGATCTTCCCTATTTTCGGGAATAATTCGCTTTTTCCTTTTTTGTCCATTATTGTAAATGTTATTGTTCTTTCTGATATTATCAATACGATTCAAGAAGCTCTTTCCACTCCTGGTATCTGGTTTCATATGTTTCAGAGAGGGAATTGTCCGGTTCATTTACCCCAACTGCCTCGAGGCCTGTGAAGGCTTCCTTTTCATCACTGAAATACCTGCATCCTATTCCTGCACCTCTGGCAGCACCTGTAGACCCGTCGCTGTTATAGAGGGTGATAACTGTTCTGGTGACACTTGAGAGCACCTCCCTGAATACGGGACTTAAAAACATGTTGGATTCACCGGCTCTGATGACTTCGGGATTCATGCCTGTCTCCTTCATAACCTCAAGGCCATAGCGGAAAGAGTAAGCAATACTCTCCTGGGAAGCCCTGAAGAGGTGGGCCTTTGAATGGACATTGAAATTGAGCCCTGAAATGGATGCGGCGAGATCCATGTTTTTGAGAACACGTTCAGCTCCATTTCCGAAAGGCAATATTAGCAGCCCTTCACTTCCGGGTTTTACACCTGCTGCCATGGTATTCATCTGCTTATATGTAAGCCCTGTTCCCGCACTCTTCTTCATCCATGAATAAAGGATCCCGGTACCGTTGATACAAAGCAGAACGCCAAGGCGTGTCCTTCGCTCATTATTGTTTACATGGAGAAAGGTATTTATCCGCGACTGCGGGTCAAATTTCTTTTCCTCGGTTACGCCGTAAATAACGCCGGATGTTCCGGCAGTGGCAGCCACCTCACCGGGAGAAAGCACATTGAGAGAAAGGGCATTATTAGGCTGGTCTCCGGCCCTGTAGGATACAGGGATGCCGGCAGGCAGGCCCAACTCATCAGCAACAGACTTCAGCACACTCCCCTGAACGGAGAATGACTGCACTGGTTCGGGAAGGATTCCCCGGTCAAACCCGAAGTATTCAAGCAACTCTTCAGAGATCTCTTCGCGCTTGAAGTCCCAGAAGATACCTTCAGAAAGCCCTGTGAACGAAGTTCTTATTTCCCCTGTCAGCTTCATGGCAATAAAGTCACCCGGAAGCATGATTTTATAAATGCGTTCATATAGTGAAGGTTCATTCTCCTTCACCCATGCCAGTTTTGAAGCAGTGAAGTTACCCGGTGAATTGAGAAGGTGGTGAAGACAAAAGTCCTTGCCCATCTTCTCGAATGCCTGCTGCCCAATCGCGACAGCCCTGCTGTCACACCAGATAATTGACGGACGAAGCACCTTCTTCTCTTTATCAACACTGACAAGGCCGTGCATCTGGTATGCAATTCCGATAGCTCCTATATCATTCTTCCTTTGGCCAATCGACTTAATGCATGTGCCGAGAGCCACCTTCAGATTATCCCACCACACTTCCGGATCCTGTTCTGCCCAGCCCGGGGAAGGAACAACGATGGACATTTCGGTTTCGGGGTGAAAGGCTGATGCAATGCATGCGCCCGTTTCTCCCTCTATCACTGACACCTTTACAGATGAACTTCCCAAATCAATTCCAAGTAACAGCATACTGTCTATAATTATGTTATTTCATTCCTTTAATTGTATTTACAAATGTACTTATGTTTTCCGTTGAGACATCAGGAGGCATTCCGCCTCCGCAGGACCAGATTATCCTCTTGTGATCAGCCACTGAGTTTACCATGGCCCTGGCAGCTGCCTCCACCTCTGCCGATGAGCCCAGGGAAAGCACATCTCGCGGAGGCATGTTCCCGAGCAGGGTGACTGAATCACCTGCCAGTGCCCTGATAGCCATCGTCAGCATTTAATCCCTGTGACAGGTTTATTAAAAGGAGTAATGAGATAATTCTTATGCCTGTTCGCTGGGCCATCTTTCAAGTAATTACTGTATCACGTCAGCTTCCTCTCGGTAGATTGACGTATAATTGCTGCGTGTGACAAAATAATTGTTTTCAAGCTTGTCGACTGAAGGTTATTGAGCTTGTTTATCAAGGTCTGTGCAGCGATCTCCCCCATCTCTTTACCCGGGTAATTGATAGTTGAAAGATTGGGTTCCACAATACGGCTGATCGGGTCATTGTTAAAGCCTGCTACTGCAATATCTTCAGGGATATTGATGCCGGCCTTTTTCAGTTCACACATTATTGAGACTGCAGAGGTATCATTGGCGGCAAATATTCCATCAGGCCGCGGATTCATACTCAGGATTTTCGGAAGCACCTCTGCCCCCACCTGGTCATTAAGCTGACTGATGATCACAAGGTCCTCATCAAATGCAATATTGTTGTCTGCCAGAGCCTGTTTGTAACCGCTGAAACGATCATGATAAACATTTCTTATCAGGCCGCCGCCGATGTGCAAAATATGCCTGCAACCCTGGCTGATAAGATGAGAGGTCATATCATATCCCGCCCTGTGATTGTCAATGATGACGCTGATACAATCACCGCAGCTGGTTACCCTGTCAAAGAAGACGACTGGTATTCCCTTTTTGAAAAGGATATTGAAGTGGTCCAGATTCCTGGTATCATAAGCCAGGGAAACAAGCAGTCCGTCAACCCTGCTGTTAAACAGAGTGGAGACACTGTCAATCTCCCTCTTCACTGTCTCCTGCGACTGGCTGATGATCAGGTTGTAACCGTAGTGGTTGGTCACTTTCTCAATACCGGAGATCACAGAAGACATAAAATAACTGTCCAACCGGGGAACGATGACTCCCAGCGTGGTTGTTCTTTTCTGTCTCAGGTCACTTGCAAATTTATTTCGCTGATATCCCATGTCACGGGCGGCAGCAAATATTTTCTTTTTTGTCTCTTTACGGATATTCGGATTATCCTTTAATGCCCTGCTGACAGTTGAAGGAGAGAGATTTAACGCCCTGGCAATATCATATATGGTTACATCGCTTGCCACTTCCGGATCACTATTTATATTACAAAATAAGCAATAAAACGGAAACATTTGAAATATATTTAAATATATTTTGCAATCGGTTGCATTTATTCTGACAATTATTTAATTTTAACTATCCAACAGATCCCATAGTGTCTA
>JAQBHM010000422.1:0-2619 GCA_032127795.1 Bacteroidales bacterium
GGCCCTTCGCCAATAAATCCCCAACTATATAGAAACTGATATTCCGGCAATCTAAATACCTTAAAGATCTCCTTCTGAGTATAATCCTCCACTAAAAGTTTGTCACCAATAATAAAAATCTTCAAAGGCATTATTATTCTATCTGGCAGAGTTATTGTTCTGCCGGTAAGGTGACCCGGGACGTCAAGTTTCTTAATTTTAGTTAATGGTGGATTTTCTTTGCAACAGCCCAAAAGCAAGCCTGCAAGTGCAATGATAAATGGGATTTTTTTCATTAAATCAATCATTTTCAAACTAAGTACCCTTTATTGAATTATTGCAAACCTCAATGGTTCCAAATGCTTTAGGGATCATTGTTCTCATAATTTCTGATTTTTAGTTTGACATTGATATTCTCAGTAACTACTGTCAGTAAAATTAAACTCAAAATATGTACATGTCAATACCCTCCGGAATGAACGACAGAAATTTGGAATGAACGACATATCAAAAACAGCCGATTTTTATCCCTTGAAAGGTTTTTGAGGGCTGGTTTCAGGCTGAAAACGTCATATTCTTCCTGATTCTTTCAGAAAACTTACAAGATTTCACGCCAGCCTCTTCATGAACCTTTGCCACCTGAACCTTTCATTCCAGGTGGCCGATAGGTCAATTGAGAAGAGGACTCTGGTGGCTTTGCCGATGATATGTGTCTCAGGGACAAATCCCTCTGTATTTCCTGCCACGAGGTACCTGATGGCCATCCTTCATTTGTACATAATTACATGAGGACCCCTCTGCCAGCTCTATATTGATAATAAAAGATCTGTGGCATCTGACAAATAAATCGACAGGAAGTTGCTCTTCAAACCACTTTAAAAGATGGCGTACCTTAATGCTCTGACCATCAATCAGGCTAACCTCGGTTTCTTTACCTGAAGCCTCCAACAATACTATTTCATCAATCGAAATCCACTTGTGACCAGATGCAGTTAATACACTGATTTCTTTCTGAATAATATTTACATACGATGACATATGACTACAGATTGAAAATCAGACGAATTATCAGACAAAAGTTATCCCAAGGTAGATAAAATAATCAATAACCAGATGATCCGGTTATTGGTTATCCATAAAATTTGTTGAATGGGAATGGAGTATTGAAAACTCTCCGGTTAACGTCTTAGATGTCTTGCAAATATCACTCCAGCCTCTTCATGAACCTGTCCCACCTGAACCTTTTATTCCAGGTGGCTACTCGATCAATTGAGAAGAGGACTCTGGTGGCTTTGCCGATGATGTGCGTCTCAGGTACAAATCCCCAGTGACGTGAATCGGCGCTCATGTAGAAATTATCTCCTGTCACAAAATAATAATTAAATCTGAAGCAGTGGATTGTTACATTTTGCTTCAAAATACCACCCTGAATTCCCTTATCGCCTGCCATGACACAATCAAGTGTGATTATACTGCCATAATGCAACCTGTTAACCCCTGACAGCTCCAAGGTATCTCCTTTACGGGGAACATATAAAGGACCATAATGATCAACTGCCCAGTGAAGTGAAGTGTCAAAGGGAAATACATTACTGTATGACCTGTCCATTCCGGCTCTTTCAATCCTGACACTCTCCCCGGGCATCCCCGATATTCTCTTAACCAGGACAGGCCCGATTGTGGCATTGAGGTTATCAGATATCCTTTCATACTCAGGGCGGTTAAAGACAATGATTTCATTTTTCTGAGGTTTCCGGCTCCGCCTGTGCCATTTATATTCCAGCTCATGACGGAAGATCAGTTTACCAACATTGATAACCCTGGGACCAAAGCGGATCTTGCTGACAAGGATATAGTCTCCCGGTATTATTGTTGGCTCCATTGAATAAGAGGGCACCTTGTATATGTCAAACAGATAAATCCTTGTAGCTATGATTCCGGCAAACAGTACCAGAACACCTGCAACCTTTATGAAGCTTCTAAGAAAGCCCCCCCTCACCTGCATCATTCACTATCGTCTATGCTCATGAATTTGTCAACCTCTGTTAGTATGCCTGTTTTGTCATATGTCTTTGACAAATCAGCTACCCTTACCACTTTCCCTTTCTCTATAAAATAATAACTTGGTGCCGTCGGAATTACCAGCTGATAACTGACTGCAAGGTTGTCATGATCAAGGATTACTCCTCCCGGATCTATCCTGTAGGTATCTATAATTTGTTTTATCGATTTCTCAAAAACAGATGTAAGAATTAAAAGAAAATCCTCACCTGCAGTTCTGGAATATTCAAGTGAAGGGGCAATGCAGGAACCGCATCCATCTGCAGGAACAATACAGACAATTTTATAGTTATCAATATTCTTACCGAATCTCTCAAGGTATCCTGATAGCCTTTTTGTATCACTGTCTCCTGAACAACCTATGAGAAAGGAAAACAGCAAAATCCAAAACAAATGCCTTTTCATAAGATCACAGTTTCTTGAGTATAAACAGCCTGAATCTCATGAAGTCTTCATCGAAATCAGGGTTATTAGGATGGTCCTCGGAAATATAGAGTCCTTCCGGAGCGACAAACATCATCTGACATGAATAATGATTGTCAGGCAAAAAGACTTCCCCCATGTGTTTCAGGCTTTTGT
>JAQBHM010000423.1:0-8319 GCA_032127795.1 Bacteroidales bacterium
GTTGTTAGCTTTTGTTGCCTGATGTATTCCCAGCAGTATGGCGGGCCAGAGTACAAAGATTGAAGGCACGGCGTAAAGGAATCCTTTTGTCAGGGCAGGATATGATGAATTTTGCAGTGTGGTTTTGAAGTTCAACTCCTCAAAGGGGACAGGGGAGAGGTATAGCCATCCTGTGCCTCCTGCCTCATGTTCACCGTAAATGTGATCATAATAGAGGTCAGGGCTTTCACTTATTCTTTTTCGTGCCTCTTTCATCAGGTCCCTCCGCGTCCCGAAGACAATGGCCTCCATTGGGCAGTCCTGTGCACAGGCAGGGATCTCTCCCTCCTTAAACCTGTCATAGCACATATCGCATTTCTCGATCTTCGGATTCGCGCTGAAATATTCAAATTTAGGACCATCAAACGGACAGGATACCATGCAATAGCGACAACCCATGCATTTGTCTCCCCTCCAGATTACAGATCCTTCTTTTGTCTTGTACATTGCTTTTGTGAGGCAGGCAGCCGCACAGGCAGGATCATTACAGTGCATACACTGTCTCTTGACATAAACGTCTCCTTTTGCTGTGGTGTATGTATTAACCACCGTACGACGGGTTTCACTGGCTTTCCGCTCAACACCTGCAACAGGAGTGTCATCGAAACCCGGTGCCGGCAGCCCGTGTGCTTCTGCGCAGGCAAATTCACACCCCTGGCAGCCGACGCACCGTGTTGAGTCATATAACATTCCATTAAACTCTGTTTTACTTTCTGTGATCTGGGCTGCATTCAGGCTTTTGCCCGTTGCAAGGGTCACCCCCGTAACACCAAGAACCTTGAAGAAGTTTCTTCTGTTAATACTCATTGTAATAGAATTGAAAATCGGTTAGTAATATGTAGTATCAGGAATTATCTTTTATCTTGCCTTGTCCAGAAATCCTGTCTGAAAATCTTCCCAGACTTCAGGGCCGAAATCCTCAAGCAGGCTCTCCTTAAGCTCACCGCCATCCTGAAGTACAACCGCTGAGAGTTTTATTTTATTACCTGCCAGTATGGCACCGAGGAAATCCTTTAGCCGGGAAAATTCATCCCTGATCCATTCAGAATATCTCTCGGCCATAATCAGCATACGCATTTCCTTTAGCCAGTTATCTGGTTCTATTTTGTAAATCCATCCTTCTGAATAGGGAGATGTGTTAAGAACAGATGAGTTTCTAATAAGCAGACCATTGACTGAGGTAATTCTGCCTGACACCGGTGAGCAGATGTTAAGCTGCTTTCCATCCTGAATAAGTGAAAGGAGATACTCCCCTCTGGTGACTTTATCACCGTGACTCTTCATTTTCAACCGAGTAATCGTTCCTGTGACATGCTGAAGAAAATCATCAACTCCAATTCTGACATCGCCGTCTTTTTCCATGTAGACCCAGGTATGAGTCTTGTCGAAAAAGAACCCGCGTGGAATGATAAGAGATTTTTCACTGAATGCTGTCTGATGTATGCTTTCAAACACGGGAGCCTCTTTTCCTGAAGCTTTTACGAACCTTGATATTGCATAAAGGATAAGAACCAGGACCGTCATCCCGGCAAGAATCTTAAGAAATGCTTCAAAAACCGTGGGACCGGAACGAACAGTTGTGAAAGAGGCCTCCTTCTCATCCAGTTCTGCAACTTTTAATGTGCCCTCACCGCCTGCAAGCCTTTCATAGCCGTTTTCAGCAAGAAATTGCTGTCCGTCAGCAAGGAGCCACCTAATAAACGCAAGCTGTGAGCCTGATGTTGGTTTTCTTTCGGAAACGGTAAAAATGTTATTGTACAACACTTTGGGATATTTGCCTATATAAACGCCACGTGTAAAACTGCCCAGATCACTGTAGATATCTTCAAAAAAATCAAGCTGACCGTTGCTGTTTATATCGATAGGAATCAGCCTTATATTGCTCATAAACTGCTGATTATTCAGATCCGTTACGTCAGTAAGTTTGCAGAAGCCTATTCCGTAAGGATCTTTCTGAAGTGCGGCAAGCATTTCACCGGCATTTTCCGCAACCTTCCCCCTGATATCTTCATTGGTAAGGTTCAGGAATCCTGACAGGGCAGATATGACCCATTCATCCCTGACAAGGTAAGAATGAACACCTTTTTGCGGGTCACCTCCCAGCAGCATTTCCCAGGTGGTTTCATCCATACCGGAAAAAATTATACGCATTTTTTCTGCTGAGATACCTGTACGGCAGATCTCATCTATATATGGGCTATTTGAATTAATTACAGGGACCACAATATCGCGCCCTACAACCATAGTCCAGGCAGTTTTACCGCTAACGTTTGCAACCTCGTCACCTTTAACAATTACCAGGTCAGCACGGTTTTTATCCGCAGGCGAGAGCTCAGTATCTGATGTACTGACACTTACCCTGATCCCCTGATTTGCCTTTTCAAATGCGCTGGCCCATACTCCTATAAGGCTGCTTAGCTCAGGTGTTGTGAGCAGAGTTAACTGACTGTCATCTGTCATAACACTCTCTTTCACCTCCTGGCTGCTTAACTTACTTGTCTGCAGTAAGGAAAAGCAGATAATAAAAAAGATTGCATTTTTCATAGTTTTATTCTTTTTGTACTTGATCCCGATTACTCAAATAGGATTTAATATTTCTCAGATTCCCATTCCAATTAATATGCCAAACGTTGTAATAGTCTGTATATAAGTATAATACAACATATTTCATTCAAGCAGCCCATTTGAAAAGTGTTTAATAAATATGCATATTATTTTAAGGAATGTGTTAATACACCTGAAAACTAGGCAGATACAATGGGTGTTGAAATAATATACATATGTTTATAAATACAACAGTGCTGTTTTGGCATTTAATTTTTAATAGAACGGAATCTTATATTGTATGGGATTTTGCGTTGTCATTGACGGCTCTGTATGTAATTAGAGAATCCTGCATAAATCCTGAATGCAGGTGTTTAGTTTACGAAATATATTTACCTTTAAATTCATGATTTGTTAATGAGTATGTCACATTCTGTAAGAATATTTCCAGACCCGGATGCACTTTCAATGGCAATTGCCGGGATGTTGGTAAGAGATATTGACAGGTTGGAGCCTGACCAATATTATTCCGTTGCCCTTTCCGGGGGCACAACGCCACTACATCTTTTCAGGTACCTTTCGGACAACTATGCTGAGAAGGTGGACTGGGAAAGGGTGCTGATTTTCTGGAGTGATGAAAGATGTGTTCCTCCGGAGAGCGATGAGAGCAACTATAAGTCGGCCTATGAGAACTTTCTTCAGAATATTCCGATACCGGATACCAATGTATTTCGGATTCGCGGAGAGGAGGATCCCCAGACGGAAGCAATACAGTATGGTAGTTTTGTGAAGGAAAACCTCTCTTACTTCAGCGGCACGCCACAGTTTGATCTGATGCTGCTCGGACTTGGCCATGACGGGCACACAGCTTCCATCTTCCCTGACAGCATGCATCTTTTTGATTCTCCCCGTCTTTTTGATGTTGCTGTGAGGCCAGGAGACAGGCAGGTAAGGATCACTGCAACAGGCAGGCTGATAAACAATGCCTCGAGAATATTTTTCCTGGTTGCGGGAAAAGAAAAAGCTGGAATAGTCTCACAGGTGATTGAACAGAAGGAAGGTCATGAGAGGCTTCCGGCCTCAAGGGTAAAACCTGTTTCCGGTCAGCTTGTATGGATGCTCGACAAGGATGCAGCTTCAATGCTGAAATAAGACTGTTTACTGCTGATAATTTTCCCGGATTATCTTTGCGATATGATGCCAGTATCTCTTATGGAACATGATGCTTTTTCTGTCAAGCATCTGGTGCAGTGTTTGCGGTTTATCGTCTGGACTGAATTTCAAAGTTGTCCGGTTTTCGTATAATGAAGTTACTTCGGGATGAAACTGGACCGAAAATACATTGGGATATTTTGTATGTACCAATCCTTCAATAACCTTTCCGTCGGGAGAAAGAGCCGTAACCTCAAAACCCTGACCCACAGCTTTTATTGCCTGATGATGACTGCTGTAGCCCAGAGGGTAGAGCTCTTTGGAAACTTTTATAGAATTCCCGAAAAATGGATTTTCAGTAAACTGAACCCTGTGAAGATTAGTTCCCATCAGCAGGGGATCTTTACTGATATTCTGCCAGTAGTTCCGATGAAGATTTGCCCGGCCGATATTAAGTCTTTCTTCATCCGTATGACTGTTATACACCTGTGCAGGAACATCCTGGTACAATGTTCCTCCTGCAGCAACGTTCATCGACTGTAATCCAAGGCAGAACCCGGTGACAAGATACCCGGGATTTGCCTCCAGCATCGGCTTGTATGACGGGTTGCGACTGCCACCGATAAGGTGAAATAACAGACTTACCTCCATGTAATGTCTCCCCGGATCATTGGTTACTGAATATAAATTATCCTCTCCATAAACTGAAGGGGGAATATCCTGCCCGCCAAAGAAGATCATACCTATTGAATTATTGAAAACCAACAGGAAATCTTCTGTACAGTCGTTTTCGCGGAAAAGAGATTCTTCGGTCAGATCTCCTCTGACCTCATACAGGTAATATCCATCATATCCTCCTTTTGCTATCAGGCTGGCAGTTTTGGCAAAATCATATTCCTGTGTTGCATGATAGACACCGACAATATTGACCTTATCCAGATTAATATCAAGAAGTTTGCGGCTTATCAGAAAATTGACGGTCTCAAGATTGCCAACAGAGGGGTTCATAATAATAAGGTTACTCTTGCCATTGTTAAAATCTCCCCGGAAGTAATCCTGGGGATAGATGATTGCCGCGAGGCACAGAAACGAGAGGAGAAGTAAGAGTTTTTTCATACCTGTAAGTTTTAAAAACAGTGGTTATTGATTTGAGATCCTTTGGCTTTCGTTAAGATACCTGGTCTTGTCATTATCATGATTAAATCTGACAATAAGGTCAAAAACAGTTGGTATCTGTACTGATAAACGGTTAAGGATATCCGCTGGTATTGAGGAACGGCTGAAGGGCACCTGTTTTACATATTCCTGTATATCCCCCGGCTTACGGCCATATTTGTATTCATAGGTAAAGGAGCCGTCTTCCCTGAGAACGATCTGCCTGTTTGTCAGATTAGGCACACTGATGTAGAATTCGCTTGTTGCCTCTCCGGTTTTATTAAGAAGGTTATTCCCGTCGAGCATATGGTACAGCTGGTCAGCAACAATAAGGGCCGGGTTTACAATGATCAGATCTTCAGATATAAGTGACCTGTAAAGATATTCTCCCTCTTCCTTGTAGTCTCTTAATCGCATTAGTGTCTCTCTGAATGTCTCCTCGAAAAAGGGGTAATGGGTGCAGGCAAGGACCACTGATTTAAGGGGTTCAACGCCTTCAGTATTCCTCATTTTCTCCATGAGGGAGACGAGATGGAATGAAATGTAGTTCTCTACTGAATTGATCTGCATATTGGCCGGGACACCCATTTCTCCTTCAAAAAGCATGGCGCCATTGGCCATATCAAAACTGTATCGGTCCGGTATGGATAGGTCGATCTTCAATTCACCTGATCCGGTATCTGAAGGGCCCTTATATCCTGACCGGGGAACGGAAGCAGACCTGTCAATAAAATCGATGTTTTCATCCACAGCTTCAGCAATGCCTATTCCGGCCTGCTGAAATATCTGAACATTACCCCGGAGTCTCAGTTTTGTCTTTACTGTATTGATGGTAAGCGGATAGGCCCCTGATTTAACTGTTCCATCTGTTGCCAGCACTGCTATGCTCCCGTTTCCATCCGGGGAGAAGGCGCCCAGGGCTCCCTGTGCCCCGGCGTCAATTACACCTATGACACCGATGTCCAGCCCGGCTTGCTGCAGAAATCTCCTTACAGTGTCGAGGCCGTATGCAGTAGCTGTATTGCAGGCAATTACGATGGCCTTGACCTGACTTTTATCGGTGCTGAAGTCTGAAGTTGTGCCTGATTGATAATATTTGTTGCCAAGCAGGAACTGAACATTCTTAATTACATGTTCTACAAGCAAATCTGAATTGTTCTCAAGGGCGTAACTCCCGTACGGCATGTTGGCCAGATCAGCCAGGAATATGAAGGATTCATCTCTTAAACCTCCATTGGCGATACTATCACTGACTGCCAGCTCAGAACCACCGCCAGGTAATTCATAACCCAGTAAGTCATTCAAAACAGCAAGTCCTCCGGTCCCTGAATCAAATATTCCTATGGGAAGACCGCTTCTTTCAGAAGGATATTCCTTAAAATCAATATAATAATAACTGCTTTTATCATAAATGATGGTATCCCTGATATCGCCTGTCGTACCACAGGAAATCCCAAGGAAAATGAGAAGGTTGACTGAAATGAAAAGGATTATATTCCTGCCAGGAAACCTGAAGTATTTCCTGTTTTTACTGGTCAATCTACTCATCTAAGGCTTAAATATAAGGGGTCAGTTAAAACTTAAACGTGTGAAGGTAAAAAGTAAATAACATAGTATCAATACTTTTTCACTTTGCCGGTGAAATTTTAATTTAATTTATAATATCTGGGATCAATATCTTTTTTATTTCGTAATTTTACGAAATGAAAACAGTGGCAGGCAGAAAGAAATATTACACCGTTGAACAGGAGAAACTTGCCCGTTATGGTAAAGCTTTGTCCAATCCTGCGAGGGTTTTTGTAATGGACTTTCTGGCCAATAATCTTGACAGATGCTGTTACAGCGGTGATATGGCTGAAGAATTACCGATAGCCAGGTCAACACTTTCTGAACATCTGAAGGAGTTGAAGAAGGCAGGATTGATTCAGGGAGAGATAAATCCGCCTTACATCAAATATTGTATTAACAGGGAGAACTGGGAAGAGGCAAAACTTATACTGAAAAACTTTTTTAACAGATAGCAAATGGAGATTAAAATTCTGGGTCCGGGGTGTCCGAAGTGCCATATTCTTGAAAAGCTTGCCCGTGAGGTTGTAGAAAAGGCTGGTATCGAGGCTACAGTTACAAAGGTCGATGACATTGTAGAAATCATGAATTACGGCGTTATGACAACACCGGCGCTTGTGATAGATGAAAAGGTGGTGCTTAAGGGCCGGGTACCTTCAGCAGACGAACTATTGAAGATTTTAACCAGATAACCTTATAATCATGAAAAAGATCATTCTTATTTCTGTTGCAATGGCTGCTGTTATTGCCATTCTGGCCTTCAGAACCGTCAACAAACCGGTTCAGGAGGAGACAACCGTGAAGGCAGGCGACAAAGTAGAGGTTTTTTACTTTCATCTGACACGTCGCTGCGTGACCTGTATGGCTGTAGAAAATGAGACCAGGAAATCGTTGGAGGAGCTCTATCCTGACCTTATGAAAAAAGGCACGGTAGCCTTTGCCAGTATAAATCTTGAGGAGGAAAGCAGTGAAGCTGTGGCAAAAAGATGCAAGGTTACCGGCCAGGCCCTTCTTGTTGTCAGCGGAGATGTACGTATTGATCTGACAGACAAAGGCTTCATGTATGCTGCCAACAGCCCCGAAAAACTCAAAGAAGAGATCAAAAAAGCAGTAGGTCCTCTGCTGAATCCGGTGAAATAAATTCGATGGAGTTCCTTCTGAAGATACTTGAGAACACTCAGTATTCTGCTATAACCGCCTTGGTACTCGGGCTGATGACTGCCATCAGCCCTTGTCCTCTGGCTACCAATATTTCTGCAGTGGGGTTTATCAGTCGAGATCTGGAAGATCGCCACAGGGTGTTTCTGAACGGGATCGTATATACCCTCGGGCGAGCCGTAAGCTATACTGGTATTGCACTGATAATATATTTTGGAGCGGAACAGTTGGATATATCGGGGTGGTTCCAGAAATGGGGAGAGAAGTTCCTCGGTCCTTTGCTGATTCTCATCGGCTTTTTTATGCTCGATTTTATAAAACTCAATCTGCCTGGTTTTGGCTCATTGACTGATAAAATAGGAGAGAGGGGAAGAAAGAGTTACCTGAACACCCTGTTACTCGGTATGCTTTTCGCCATGGCTTTCTGTCCATACAGCGGCGTGCTTTACTTTGTCATGCTTATTCCCATGACGGTTGCCAGTGCAGAAGGACTTATACTGCCGGTGATCTTTGCCATTGCAACCGGAATCCCGGTAATAATATTTGCATGGCTGATAGCATATGCCGTTGGAAATGTGGGAAAGCTCTACAACCGCATTAAAAAATTTGAACTCTGGTTCAGAAGGACAGTGGCTGTTCTCTTTATCGGTTTCGGCATATATTACATTATTACAATATATTTTTAAAAAAAATTTACAATTTTAT
>JAQBHM010000424.1:0-4952 GCA_032127795.1 Bacteroidales bacterium
TGGAGTCAACGCCTCGATAACCGCTCGTCTAAAACATTCCGCGTCCCCGCCAGCAGACTTTCCAGCGCATTGAAATCTATTTCTGATGAAGAGCTCGCCTCACTTGAACTCTCTGCTGAGAGGGTACGCCGATTGGCCTCAGCCCTTAGCCTGAGAATATCGCCACTGTTTTCGGAACCGTACTTTACAAGTTCAGTGATAAACTGGTAGGTGCTTCTCACCCTTTTGTCAAAAGGCTTATAGACAAGGGTCTCGGTCATGAAACCGAATGTATTGAATAGAGCTGAATAGCCTGTGGAATAGTAGGGCAGCTCATTAAAACCGATAATAGCTTTAATCTGGCCTCTGTCTGTATACTGAACATAAGGGACCATCTCATTTTTCTGAACCGTCCGCATGCCTTCATACAGTGCAGGCAACATCTTTTGCCTGAAATATTCCTTCATCTCGGGGAACATTTTCTCCGGCTGGGTGGCTATGAGGGTTACAGTGAACTGATGATCGGAACCGTTAGTGGTGTGGGTGTCCAGGAAGAGATCGGGGTCAAGGTATGTGTAAATGGCTGCAAAAGCCCTTGCATCACGAGACTCCTGTTTTACAAAGTCGCGGTTGAGGTCCAGAAAGCGTGTATTACGCCTTGCCCCCTTTTCATCAGGCCCGTTCTGGTTGATGCGGAAATAGTGACTGCGGTTCAGAGCTCCTCCTATATTATATACCGGGATGATGGCAATGACAGTGTTCTTCAGCAATTTTTTCATTCCATCCTTATCAGTGAGAACATCAAGGGCAAACTGGGCACTGGCATCAATGCCTTCGGGTTCCCCGGGGTGTATGCCGTTATTTATAAGGACTATGGTTTTGCCTTTCCTGTGAAGTTCTGCCGGATCAAATGTCTTTTCACCTGAAATAATAAAGAGGTGCAATGGCCTTCCGGCATCGGTCATGCCCATCTCCTTCAACAGGGCATTGGGATAACGATTGTCGAGGCGCGTATAGAAATCTATGGCTTCCTCATAGGTCAGGCTGTGATTTTCACCGTAACGAAGCATACTCTGCAAATCCTTGTCCTGGGACTTGATCATCAGAGGATTGAGAAGATTTATTATGACAAAGAGAAGTATTGACTTTTTCATGGGATATAATTTTCGTAGTAGGTGATTAGTGTTTCCACTCTTTTCCGTTGGTTATCAACCAGGTCCGGAAACATGTCATAGGTGACTGCAAGATGGCGGAAGCGGGAGTTGGCATTTGAAATGACCATGGAGGGGATTTCATTGGAAGGTATACCCCGCAGTGAATATATCTCTGCGTACCTGCCAATCCCTTCCCATCCGAAGGCATCCATATCATCAGCGGCTGAGATAACGGCTGCCAGTGAAGCAGGATCGGAAGCACCCTTGTAATCCTTGTCATCATGCTTTTCCACAGCAGCAAGTATCTCCTCCCTCTCAGCCTCCTGAAGATCTGTGGTGATAAGAAAGTCATTGCAGATATGCCTGCTTTCTTTCCCGTGATCCGGTCCGCGGTTAACCGTCAGACCCGTGTCATGAAGAAATGCAGTGATAATTGTTTTTTCAGCCATCAGGGGATCAGTAATCACACCTGTATCATACAGTCTGCCGAGTAGCAAAGCGGCATTATTCCATACCCTGGCATGATGCAGGTGATCATGTGACGGCATCGGTGAGGCAGTAAACAACTTCCGGCACAGTGCCATAAGTGCCGGTTTATATTTTGCCTCTGCGGCGGAAATAAGGGGATGCTGCATCTTACATTTAAACAAAAAGCAAAAGTAAACAACTTTTGCTTTTATGTTAATTGTTTAAAAGCATCGAATTAGCGGGCCATCATACTTTCAGCAATCTCAAGTATAGTTGTGTCTTCTATTGTTACGATGCCCCCTTCGGGTCCTTTTTCAATATGGATCCCGGCACTCTGCCCACGATCAAAATTCCATCCTCCAAAATAGTTCCTGACGGTCTCCTCTGAAAGGTCCAGCTTGCTGGCTATCTTGCTAATACTACCGTCAGGAAGTTGGTCTTTGATCTTCCTCAGCTGTGAAAAAGTGATTGTTCGTGCCATGTTATATTATGGATATATTTCTTCAAAGATACGAAATTTTTGTTGCCAATACAAATCATCTGGATAACAATGCTGAGTGTACAAGTAGCTATGTGTCAATTGATTGAACATCCCTGATAATGTATACGTCATAATCTCCAAGGTATCTGAATCCGGCCTTCTCATATATTTTTACCGCCACACTGTTGGTGCGGTGCACCTCAAGCTTAACCTGGTACCCTTTTTTCTTTACAAACTTCAGGGATTCTGCAAGGAGACTCTTTGACAGTCCGCGGCCCTGGTATTCCGGAAGTATTCCGAAGTGATGAAGATGAATGCGTCTGCCGTCAAAGGTCATCCATGATGTACCTATGATTCTTTCATTCCCCTCCATGCCGTCAGTCATTACAAGCATTGATCCGCCCATTGAAACGGAGTGTTCTACCGTTGCTTCATCGTCACCCCTGTCGGGCCTGCCCATTTCGGTTGCAATCCATACCTCCATTATGCCCTGGAAATCTCCTCTCCGGTATGGTCTGATCTTCATCTGTCAGTTTTTAAATACTATTTGTCTTCTTCCACGTAAAGCTGACCCTGCTCTTCTTTTTTTACAATGACCGGATTTCCCTTGAGGATATAACCGGCCATGGCAACTGCAGAGTAGACCTCATTGTCTATTATTACTTTTCCTGAAGGGCGGAGAATAGTATGAGCGACACCCTTTTTACCTATCAGGGCTTTCTGTTTTTCAGTGTCAAAGCTCACATAGCCTTCCGATTTGTTCTGCACGGTTTCGAGAGCCAGACTGCCGAAAAGCCTGTTGGGGGAGAAGAGTTTTTTCGAGAGCCAGAGGGAAAGGATGAAAGAAGTCAGCATTGATAACACGACGACGGCAAAAGCTGATATAATTTCGCGTACTCCGTCACTGCTGGGTCCGAATTTAAAAACGATCTTGTCAATCATTACGAATGCCAGCCCGGTCACAATGCCGGTAATACCCAGTATGCCGGTCACACCGAATCCGGGGATGGCAAAGATCTCAACCAGCACAAGTATTATTCCCAGAACAAAGATTACCAGGTGCCAGTTCTCCGCAATACCTTCGAGGTAGAGGGGAGCAAAGTAGAGGAGGGCTCCAAAGGCGGCTGCAATAATTGGAAACCCGATACCGGGGCTCTGCAGCTCAAAATAAATCCCCCCGATGATGAGCATGATGATAAGCCCTGAAACAATAGGATTTATCAGGAACATGATTATTTTGTCAACACCGGTAATCTTAAGTTCTCTTATTGTGTATTCTTCTATTCCGGCCCTGGAAATTACTTCGGCAACTGTTTTGGCTTCGCCCTCGCAAAACCCATATTTTATGGCTTCCAGGGCTGTCAGGGTGAGCACCTGTCCGGTGTCTACAATGCCCTGTATGATTATTGAGGGATCTACCATTGCCTGTGCTATTTCCGGGTTACGATGCCATACCCAGGTGGTATCTCCATCCTTTATTACAGGTTTCTTGCCGTGTGCCTCAGCTGTTGCACGCATCATTCCTCTCATGAACGACTGGTACTTGTCAGGCATCTTCTGTCCGGTCTGGTCTACCACTGTAGCTGCCCCGATACTGGCCCCGGGTCTCATATAGATGCTGTCAGCAGCCACGGAAATGAGGGCTCCTGCTGAGATAGCCTGGTTGTCAATGAATACAATTACCGGGATCTCAGTGTTCAATATCAGTGTACGAATTGAATCCGCTATATCCACCTGTCCACCGTAGGTGTTCATATGAATGAGAATATAATCAGCTCTGAGGGAGTCAGCTTCATCAAAGCTCCTCTTCACTGTTCTCCATAGGGGAGCTGCAATCATCTTGTCAATTTTGCAGAGGTAAATCAGCTTTTTTGAAGTAACAGAATCCTGTACCGGCACATTCTGAGATAAAAGTGAGCCTACAGTAAGAAATGCAATGGCAGTCAAAAATAACTTTTTCATGTGTTCAGGTTTAGGTCTTTAATGTAACTGATGAAAAGCGCAAGAGCTTTTCTTTTCTCATTATCAAGATGAAAGTCGATGTTATTGTTAAGGTAATCAATTACCTCCCCGGCAGTAACAACAGATCCTTCCCGCAGCAGTGATACAGCCTCGTTTTTCCGGGCTATCCCTTCACCAAGGGCTTTGCTGAAGAGGGTCTCGAAGGAGTCACCCAGGGGTTTTGCTGACACCCAGCATGCGAAAACAAAGGGGAGACCGGTAAATTTCTTCCACTCTAGTCCAAGGTCAGTCCGGTTCTGAAAGTGCTTTGCATACTCGAAACATCTGTCACCTATCATTACGGCAGCCTCACCGTGTTTCATGGCAGTTATGTCATAATCTTCAGTGGTCTTGTACCATTCAAAATCCCGCTTCCAGAATTTTGCTGCCAGGATCCTGCAAAGAGCTACGGAGCTTCTCGACCTGAAATCAAGGTATATCTTCTTAACCTCTTTCAGGGGAGTATTGCTGACCAGCAGAACGGTCCGCACTTCTCCCAGTGTGCTGAGACAATAGTCACTGATTATATGATATTCCTCCATAGAGGCAATAGAGGCAACAGGCACCAGCCCTATGTCAGTGAGTCCGCTCTTAAGCCTGTCAGCGCACTCAGAGGGATGACATACTTCGATCTCTATCATTGATGATACCTCACCGTCTCTCAGCCCTATAATGAACGGATAACTGTTTATGTATTTTACTGCTGATACCCTTATCTTTTCCATCTCGTTTATTTGCGCGTGGCAGAGAATTACAAAGGTTCAATTTTTTTACACCAGTACAAAATAGTATTTTTGTTTTTTAATGCATGGAACAATACGGTGAAGAGATAAATATATGAACAGACTGAAGGCTATTTCCCCTGTTGA
>JAQBHM010000425.1:0-5698 GCA_032127795.1 Bacteroidales bacterium
TTCCTCAGCAGCAAGCACCTCAAGTGCATCTATCTGTGCCAGAATATTGTTGGCATATCGGATGACCTCATAAGGCTTAGCCCAGAGAGAGGTATAGATATTATCAGTATTGCTGACCATCATGTAAAAAGTCGAACTCCGCTTATTAGTCCCTGTGGCCTGCATATCATCACCTGTAACATCAGCATAATACTGCATCCTGGCGCCATAGTATTCATAACTCTGAAATGTAGAGTAAATGCCATTAATAGCATATTCAGCATCAACAAGGTTCTTTATTGCTTCTGTTGAAATCACCTCGGTAGAGGGTTTAAGGTCAAGCCAGTCTTCACTGCACGCGAGGAAGAATACGGGAAGCAGGAGTAAAATATATAGTATCTTTTTCATCTTGGTAATTATTAGAATGTGAGGTCAATTCCAAAAGTAATAGTCTTCATGGGTGGTGTCTGCCATGCCATTACGCCGTCACTGCCAACCTCAGGATCATACATTTTCCATTTTGCAATGGTCCATAGATTATTTGCAGAGGCAAAAACCCGTGCCCTCTCAATTTTGAGATAATCAGAATACTTTGATGGGACAGTAATACCAAGACTTAAATTTTTAAGTCTTAAATGGTCGGTGCTATGTATTCTTCTTGAGTTTGAATAACCGTCTGCCATATCCCACTTGTTGTTGGCAATATATTTTCCATAAATGGACTCATCTCCCGGCTTTTTCCACCTTTCACGGTAGTAGATCGGGATATTTGCATCCAGGCCGTTAGTCGTACCCTCCTTGTCAAGCTTCCCTGCAGCTGAGTCATATGAATATCCTCCAAGGGAATAGGTAAAGGTGAAGCCGAGATCAACGAAATGAAATCTGATATTATTGACCAAACCTCCTGTTACTTTCGGATAGGGGCTTTGCAGCGGTATGGCGTTTGCAAGATTCAGGTCCTTCGTCTTCTCCTTTACATTCTCCTTTATATAATTACCGTCTTCATCTATGGGATTGATGTAGAACCATGTGGTTCCATCTGCCGGGTCTATACCTGCGAACTCCCTCAGGAAGAAGGTGTGATAAGGCATACCTACCATTCTTATCTGGCTGCCGCTGATGATTGAGGTCTGAATGCCGTCAAGAACCAGGATCTTATTCCTGTTGAATGCTATATTGAAACTTGTGCTCCAGCTGAAGTCCTTTTTATTAATTACTGTGGCAATCACTTCAGCCTCCACTCCACGGTTCTGCATCTCTCCGATATTGCTCAGGATTGAATTGAAACCTGTAGTAAGTGAAGTGGGTTCATTCATCAGGAGGTCCTTGGTCAGCCTGTTATAAAATTCAAATGAGAACCGCACCTTGTCAAGAAGACTGAAGTCAATCCCGATATTTGTATTGTAGTTGGTCTCCCACTTAAGGTCATTATTATTGAACTGGGTCTCAACGATTCCCGGCATGCCATTATAATCAGCCCCGTATGATGATAATCCCATATATTCATAATAGCTTGAAGGGAGAGTACCGTTCACACCGTATGATGCCCTTATTTTCAGCTCCGGGAAGATCTTACTCATACCGGCAAAGAATGATTCTTCAGATATTTTCCATGCGCCTGACAATGACCAGAAGTTACCCCAGCGACTGTCTGTGGCAAGCCTTGAACTACCGTCGCGACGGAAACTCAATCCGGCATAGTACTTTTTATTAAAGTCATAATTGAGTCGCGAAATATAGGAGAGCATCCTGTAACCAGTGGTTGACCCGTCTACATACCTTGTGACAGAAAAGTTATCCAGTTCCACCATATTCCAGTTGGCAAGGTTTTCTTTCGAACCGTATATATAGTCACGGGAATAGTCTGTGATTTCATATGCAACAAGTGCATCGAAGTTGTGATTCTTCGCATAGGTTTTAACATACTGAACACTGTTTGACCAGACTGTACTTCTAATATCATAAAAAGACTTGTACATGGTACCGATATTGGCCGGATATGAGCTTAAGGGATGGGTAAATGACTTACCCTTGATCATGTTAAAGTCATAGCTCAGGCTGGTTCTCATCTCCATTCCCGGAATTATCTTGTAAGCTGCATAAATTGTATTGAATGCCCGTATCACATTTTCATCCTGGTAGTTCAGGTCTGCATATGCCTTGGGGTTACGGCCAGTACCGTTCCTCGGGAAATCACTTGCATAGCTGCCGTCAGGATTAAAGGGCACGTCCCTGGGGGTAACTGTATTGAAGACCGAATAAAACGGACTCAGGTAGGCTGTCCCTTCAGTGTTCGTGCTCTGCTTTACGCTTGAGAACATGATATTGGCGCCTACGCTCAGGGCCTTGGAGGCTTCATAACTGAAATTCATTCTTCCGGATAACCTTTTAAGGTAACTCATGACTGAGACACCCTCCTGGTCAGTATACCCGAGCGAAGAAAAATATTTAATCTTATCGGTTCCTCCTGATATCGATATTTCATTGTTCTGAAAACTTCCCTTTCTGAAAAGGATTGATTTCCAGTCGGTCCACTGCCCTGTCCATGGCAGAGCAGCATATTCGTCTATCGTTGCATCTGCATATGCTATTGAGGCAGTTTGATCCATACCCAGATAGTATATACCTTCATTGATCAGGCCATCATAAATGGTTTCCCTGCGCTCCTGTCCACCCATGAACGGACGATATTCAGTTGCAAAATCTGAAAATCCCATTTCCGATTTAAAACTCACCTTGGCTAATCCTGCAGATCCCTTCTTTGTTGTTATCACCACAACACCGTTTGCAGCTCTCGATCCATAGAGGGAAGCTGCTGCTGCATCCTTTATTATTGATATGCTTTCAATATCAGACGGACTCATTGTTGACAGGAAATCCAGCCCCGAGCTTGTACCAAGAGACGAGATGTTGCCGGAAATTATCGGAACACCATCAATTACGAACAAAGGATCATTTGATGCGTTAAATGAGCCTGTACCCCTGATACGAATCTGTGTTGCTGCGCCGGGCTGGCCTGAGGTATTCGTAAATTGTACCCCTGAAACAGAACCCTGCAGTAACTGGCCTATATTGGTAACCGGCACATCGGAAAGTTTATCCAACTTTATGATGCTTGCCGACCCTGCATATGCTTCTTTCTTAACAGAACCGTATCCTGTTACAATAACCTCCTCAAGATTGAAGTTGTCTTCCTCCATAGCTATAAGCATTGGAGCCCCATCAGTGGTCACAGGTACTTCCTTTGTCTTCATACCTATGAATGAGATAACAAGTACTGACTGACTGCCCGAGACTGTTAGTGTGAAATTTCCGTTTATGTCAGTCGATGCTGCATTCAAAGTGCCCTTCTCTACTACAGACGCAGCAGGCAATGCCATACCGTCAGACAGGGTGGTGACAGTACCCCTGATTGTGATAGTCTGCATAGCATTGGTAATTACCGTCGCCTCCTTAACAGAAGTTCCTTCAGGCATTGCGCCGGTTGCATAACCATTTGCCTGCAACAAAAGGAGTATTAAGGAGATCAGCCATAAAGAGCGGCCTGATTTGATCAGGATCATTCGGAGTGAAAAATCCTGACACCCTGTTTTTTTCTTCATACTGTTTTGATTTTAGGTTAGAGTTTTAAATATGGCCTTATAAAAGACTAATTAATTTTCTCGAATTTATGTACTAATGTTCCAGCGATGGTCCGGATGGTTAGATACAAAAACAATAACAGCCTGTTTGTCATAGGTACAAATTAGATACAAGATCCCATAAGGCTCTTGTTTTCAGCAATATAGAAAGTGGTAAAAACAGGGTGTATACCCTATATCTGGCTTAGGAAGGAGGCCAGGTTCTCTCCTGTATTGGCTATCCCAAGTTTCTTTCTTAACCTGGTACGTGCAACGGTAAGTGTAGGCAACGACTGGTGTGTAATATTTGAGATATCCATCGTTGAGAGGTTAAGCCTGAGGAATGCACACAATCTTCTTTCATTAGGTGAAAGGTCCGGAAAACGTCTGACCAGGGTATTAAAAAAATCGGGGTGAACCTTAAGAAAAGTACATTCGAATTCTTCCCAGGTCTGAACACTGGAATTAAACTTCAGATCCCTGATGATGTCCTTCACTATGGCTACTCCCGCTTTGGGTTCGCTTATTACTCTGGCAAGCCGGCGGGTTATATCATTTATCAGCTCATTCTTTTCAGCAAGATACAATGCCTTGCTGAACAATTCCTTATCTCTGAAACTGACCTCGTACTGCAGTTGTTCCTTCTCAAGCCTGAGAGCTTTCTCCCGGAGGTCTTTGTGCTTCAGTTTAATGTTCTGAATCAGATAGATGATCAGAAGGAAGAGGAGTATGAAAACCAGCGCTATGAAGACTACGGTTCTCAGAAACCTGTTTTTCTGATCAATCAGCTCATGCTCATTTCTCTCCTTCTCATATATATACTCCATTTCAATCTGTTCAATCCTTTTAAGGGTCTCCTGGTTAAGAAGACTGTCTTTCAGGTTAATATATGATTTGAAGTATTTGGAAGCAGTTTCATAATCAGACTTTCCCTCGAAAAGGTCACTCAGACTTTTCAGATTGTTCTTGGCAGACTCGAGAAGTCCCAGTGATCTTGATTGCCTTAGTGCCTGTTCATAATATTCAATCGCTTTCGGATAATCCTTCTTTTTTAAATAGTAGTCTCCGAAAGACCCCATTGAGATAGCTGTACCTTTTTTATCATTAAGCTCAAGAGCCTGGTTATATCTCTTGTTTATGTAAAACAATGCCGAATCCATCTGATTCATCTGAAGAAAAGCTACCCCTATATTCCCGTAATTTATCGCAGCTTCCGACTCAATTCCCTCAGCAAGATTAATATCAAGACTCTTATGATAATAACTTAATGCCTTTTCAACCTCATTCATCAGGATATAAACTACACCGATATTATTGTATGAATTTGCGAGCCCTGACATATTGCCGAGCTCTTCATTTAAAGTGAGTCCGTTAAAATAATAATAAAGTGACTTTTCATATTCACCATTGTATTTATATATACTCCCCATCACTCTGTATATCTGCGCAATACCATTTTTGTCTCCCGAGGCTTCGTAGATCTTGAGACCGGCGATACAACTTTCAATTGCCTTCTCGTAGTTTCCCAGGGTTTTATAAAGTGACCCTATGCGGTAGTGCAGGGGAGCAATTTCTTCGGTCATCCCCGTTTCTGTACGCAGGGTCAAAGCTTCCAGATAACAGTTCAGGGCCAGCATGAAGTCATCAGAACCCTCAAACAGGTATCCCTTGGTTGTCAGTGCAAAGGCAATTCCCTCTTTGTTATCATTCTTCCTGGCCAGTTCCAGGGCTTCGTTTGCCAGTTCCTCAGCTTTCTTTGCATCTGATTGCCTTAACTCATAGGCAATAAGGTTGAGATTCCTTATCCTCTGGTCCTTATCCATTGTCATATTCAGAGAACGGTTAAGAGAATCCAGAGCTTCGGTCTGAGCCCATATTAATGACCCGGAATGAATATTAAAAATCATAAGTACCAAAAAAAGAAAGAGCACTCTTGCCGTTTTACCGGAAGATTCTGACGGAGACTTCATTAATATGTCTACTGCTTCAGCCACTTTATACTCATCCTTTCTCAGCAATTTTAATATATTTTTTGATTCCTCCACTTCAGGTATTGTATTTAGCATCCGGCATGACAGAAATTAATACAGATTCTACCC
>JAQBHM010000426.1:0-2870 GCA_032127795.1 Bacteroidales bacterium
AAAGGAGATCAGGCTGACAGATGCTGCCGGCCTTGATGACGGACCTGAATATTCGCCTGACGGGTCATATATATATTTCAATTCCGTGCGTACGGGTAAGATGCAGATATGGAGGATGAGGCCTGACGGCAGCGGCCAGGAACAGCTTACCAATGATGAGTATAACAACTGGTTCCCGCATATTTCGCCTGACGGGAAATGGATCGTCTTCCTCTCTTTCGCTGCTGAGATAAAGCCTGGCGATCATCCTTTCTATAAACATGTGTATATCAGGCTAATGCCGGTAACAGGCGGTATGCCTTCAGTTGTTGCCTATGTTTACGGCGGACAGGGAACCATAAACGTTCCAAGCTGGTCGCCTGACAGTAAAAAGATAGCCTTTGTCAGCAATACTGACCTCTTATAATTAAAGTTATATATGGTGAACCGGAAGCGGCTCCACTTATTTACATCCATAACTATGACAATGATATGATCAAAATCCGGAAAATAACAAACCCATATCTGGTATCCAATCTCCGCAAGCTTGAAAAAGTCAAAGAGATCATCAGGAGCCAGTTTTCATCCATATCTGAAAAGAAGATCGAAGAGATAGAGGAACAGCTTGTAGATTCTCTTAAACACAAGTACCATGCTTCGCTTTTTGTAGCGGAAGATATCAATGAATCAGTGATGGGATTTGCGCTTATGCTGCACATGCCCGATCTGCAGTTCTGTTACCTTGACTATGTGGCTGTCAATCCGGGGAAGTCATCGTCAGGACTTGGAGGGGCTCTTTATGAGCGAGTGAGAGAGGAGGCATTCTCCCTGGATGCATTTGGATTATTTTTTGAGTGTCTTCCTGATGAGCCGGAACTGTGCCGGGACCCGCAAACGGTAGCACAGAACAGAGCGCGCCTGGCTTTTTACGAGCGCTTTGGTGCAAGGCCGCTGGCAAATACAGCCTATGCCACCTCAGTGAAACCTGAAGATGACTGTCCCCCCTATCTGGTCTTTGACGGGCTGGGGATCAATGAAACGATCCCGAAGTCCAAAGCCCGCAAGGTGGTGAAAGCCATTCTTGAGCGCAAATACGGAGACTACTGTGATGCGGCATACAATAAAAAGATAGTCAGCAGTATCACAGATGATCCTGTTACTCTCAGGCCGCCACGGTATAACAGGAAAAAAGAGAAGGAGTACTTTGGGGCGCGCCTGAAAGAGACCAACAAGATCTTTCTTGTAGTGAATGACAGGCACTCAATACACCATATCAGGGAGAGAGGTTATGTAGAATCACCTGTAAGGGTAAGAAGCATTCAGAAAGAGCTTGACAAGACCGGGCTTTTCAGGTACGGAAAAGTCAGGGAATACTCTGAGAAGCATATCCTGGCGGTCCATGATAGCAACTATGTGAAATATTTTAAAAAGGTATGCCAGAATCTGCCGAAGGGAAAATCAGTTTATCCTTATGTTTTCCCGCTCAGGTATGCCACACGGGCACCCAAGGAGCTGTCGGTAAGGGCAGGTTACTATTGTTTTGACACCTTCACTCCTCTCAATCAGAATGCTTATCTGGCGGCCCGCTGGGGGGTAAACAGCACTCTTACCGCTGCTGATGAGATCATGGCAGGGTGCAGGTCGGCCTATGTTCTTACGAGGCCTCCCGGGCACCATACAGAGAGATCAGTCTTTGGCGGGTTCTGCTACTTTAACAATAATGCAATTGCCGCTCATTATTTCAGCAGGAACGGTAAGGTGGCAATCCTTGACATTGATTATCATCACGGTAACGGGCAGCAGCAGATATTTTACGGTCGCAAGGATATCCTGACATTATCCATTCACGGGCATCCTTCGTTTGCCTACCCGTATTTCTCGGGTTTTGCGGAGGAGAAGGGCGAAGAAGAAGGACTGGGATTCAATGTCAACTTCCCACTGGCGGAGAAGATAACCTATGAGACATACCTGAAGACTATCACCAGGGCATTGAATATCATTCGTGATTTCAAACCTGACTATCTTATCATTGCTCTTGGACTTGATACTGCCAAGGGAGACCCTACAGGCACCTGGAGTTTCACCCTGGATAACTTCTTAAATAACGGCAGGCTGATCGGAGCACTCCAGATCCCCATACTGGTGGTACAGGAAGGCGGTTATAAAAACCAGTCCCTGGGTTCAAATGCCAGGGCATTCTTCACTGGTTTTTACCAGTCGCACTATAATCACCAGGGAAAGCAACATGCAGTGTAACCGGTAGCCTTCCCGATATAGCCTGCTGAAGATGCCTCTGCCAACCCGGGCTACAGCAATGATGGATTTCAGAGTAATTATAACGGTGTCTCCGCATCCCATTTACCACTATCTTTAGGCTAAAAGGAATTGATATTATGAATTCATTGACCAGAACAACAGATTTTATCGAAGGCAGAGAGACTGACCGTGTTCCCTTCCATCCTATCCTTATGCGTTTTGCAGCAAAGTATGCCGGGATACGTTACAGGGATTTCTGTCTGAGTGCAGAGCACAAATGCCGGGGAAATATCAGGTGTGCCGAAGACTTTAATTCGGACTGGGTGAATACTATGTCAGACCCTTATGCCGAAGCCGAGGCTTTCGGGACACTCCTTGCCTACCCTGAAGACAGTCTGCCCATGGTCAGGAAATATGCCATAGAAAATATTGATGACATTGACAGGCTGTCTGTAAGAAAGGTGGAAGAACATTCGAGGCTGATGGAAAGAGTCCGCGAGATAGAGGAATACCGGAGACTCACCGGCGAGAAATATTTTGTCTGCGGCTGGGTTGAAGGACCACTGGCGGAATATTGTGATATCAGGGACATATCACTGGCGATCTGATCACGTTCGCCCAGGGAGCGCTGCGCT
>JAQBHM010000427.1:0-8909 GCA_032127795.1 Bacteroidales bacterium
GCAGCAAAGTAGCGAAAAAATTCAGAGTGCAACAAATTTGAAGAATCTCTCAGGCCCCTTGCCCCTGGTTTATTTGTAAAATCCGCCCGGTCAGCGTGACTTCAATTCAACAGCACAGCAAAAAGAAACATCAACCAGATACATGTTTTATGTTAAACCCGGAGATGAAATATTTCTTTCAGCAGAATATAAACAGAAAAAGATCAGCTGTATAAAAACCTCTTGATTTTCAGAGTAGCGGTTTTCTGAAACGGTTCGGAATGATATAATACCACCTGTACCTGGCTGAATTTATTGACCTTGGAGTTTACATATTTGCGGATCTCTTCAAGATACTCGTCAATTTTGACTTCCGCCTGCTCTGCAAACTCCTTCTTAAGACTCTGGAATTTTGCCTGCAGCTCTTCCACGTTGAGATGCACCATAGCCACCAGCTTACCTTTTTGCTGAATGACCAGCGATTCGATTACATGGCTGAAATCGTTGATCACAGATTCGATCTCTTCAGGGTAGATATTTTCTCCGCTGGAGCCGACGATCATGTTCTTCAGCCTGCCTTTAAGGCTCAGGTAGCCGTTATTATGCAGTATTCCCAGGTCTCCTGTGCGGAACCATCCATCACCGGGAAGCACCTCTGCTGTCGTGACGGGATCATTATAATAGCCCCTCATCACATTATCGCCTTTGGCCCACACTTCACCTTCTCCTGTAACAGGATCAGGGTTGTGAATTTTAAGGGTTACACCCTCCATGGCCTGTCCGGTGGATCCCAGAAGAGGGCTGCCAACCCTGGTGCCTGCAAGAAGCGGGGATGTTTCCGTCAGTCCGTATCCTATTGCATAGGGAAATTTTGCTTCGATAAGGAATTTTTCAACAGTGGGGTTTAGCTTTGCCCCGCCAATGCCGAAGAACCGGAGGCGCCCCCCAAAAGTCTTGTATATCTTTTTACCTGCAGCCTTGTTAAGAAGCTTGCGGAATGGCGGCATACGGTACAGCAGTGACAGAATTTTGCTGTTACGGAAGGTGGGGGCTATTTTATTGAAATAGATCTTTTCCATGATCAGCGGAACTGAAAGCATGGTGGTGGGCCTGACAGCCTCCAGCGCAGGCATCAGCACTGAGGGTGTGGGCGCCTTCCGCAGATAGTAGACCACGGCTCCATTGAAGAGAGGCAGGATCAGGCCGAGGGTCTGCTCATAGGTATGCGACAAGGGAAGGATGCTGAGAAAAACATCCTTCTCATTCACCCTGTGGAGGGTAAGACACTTGTCTGCCGTAAAACAAATATTTTTATGGGTTAGCATAACTCCCTTTGACATTCCGGTAGTACCCGAAGTGTATATCAGGGCAGCCAGGTCTTCCTCTTCAACGAGATATTCTTTTTCAGGCTTTGACAAGGGGTCATACCCCGTACCGTTATAACCGGAGATGACTGCAAAATCATCAAGAGTGACCACCAGCCTGAGTTTCTCTGACGAGAACCCGTTAAGCTTTGTTGTCAGCGCTCCCGAAACAAAGACGACAGAGGCCTCTGAATGTTTAAGCACATTTGCTATTTCATCAACGGTGAAATCAGGCAAAACGGGCACCACCACTGCCCCCATCGAGGTAATAGCCAGGTAGGTCACGCCCCAGTTGGGCATACTGCCACTAAGAATTGCAACCTTATCGCCACGGTTCACGGAGTACTTTTCAAGCATTGCCATTACGGCATCAACGGATCTCTTTACATCGCTGTAAGTGAGAACCTCTTCTCCCACAAATCCCAGCGCTTTATTCTCACCATACCTGTCGAATGTTTTTCCGGTCTGATACGGTATTGTCAATGTCTCTAGTTCTTTCATCTGCTTCAGACGTTTATGGACCACAAAGGTAATGCTTTTATGAATAAAAATGACTAATGTCGTTATTATCAGGGTCAAATGTCTTAATAAACAATAATGCTGATAAATAGTTTAATTTTGTAGGCACCAAAAAATCTTCAAATGGCGATTATCAGGATCACAAAAGAATTTCGGTTTGAAATGGCTCATGCATTGTGGAACTATGACGGACCCTGCAGGAATGTTCACGGGCATTCCTACATACTATATGTGACCTTTTCGGGAGTGCCGGCCGATGATCCTGAGGATCCCAGAAACGGGATGGTTCTTGATTTCGGAGATCTGAAAAAGATAGTTGAGGAAAACATAATTGACAGGCTTGACCATGCCCTGATGGTTGCCGGCTTTGCCCCCGATGAGAAGATTGAGAGTTACCGGAGACACTTTGAAAATGTCATTGTGGCGCCGTATCAGCCCACCTGTGAAAATCTGGTGGCAGACATTGCCGGAATAATATCGGGCAAGGAGCCTGCCGGGGTGACCCTTCACAGCCTGAAACTGTATGAAACAGCCACTTCTTTTGCAGAGTGGCATGCATCAGACAACAGATGAAAGAGATCAATGAAGACAAACGGCTGTTCCTGCTTGATGCGTATGCCCTGATATTCAGGTCTTATTATGCATTCATCAGGAATCCACGCATAACTTCGGGAGGCATGAACACCTCCGCAGTATTTGGGTTTCTTCTGACACTGGAGGATCTTCTGATAAAGCAGAAGCCATCACACATTGCCGTTGTCTTTGATCCTCCCGGACCGACCTTCAGGCATGAGATCTATAAGGAATACAAGGCCAACAGGGATGCTACCCCCGAAGACATCAGAATAGCAGTACCTTATATCAAAAGGCTGCTCGAGGCCTTTCGCATACCGATCATTGAAGTGGCGGGCTTTGAGGCTGATGATGTTATAGGGACTCTGGCGCGCAAGGCTTCAGAGTCTGGGTTTACAACATATATGATGACTCCTGACAAGGATTTTGCCCAGCTTGTTACAGACAGGGTCATGATGTACCGGCCCGGCCGCAGCGGAGGTGATGCTGAGATCTGGGGTGAAGCGGAGATAGTGAGAGAATACGGAGTGAAACCGGAATCTATCACTGACCTTCTCGGGCTGATGGGTGATGCTTCTGACAATATCCCGGGTGCCCCGGGAATTGGCCCAAAAACGGCCCGTAAACTAATCGGAGAGTTCGGTGGCATTGAGAGACTCCTGGAGGACTCATCGAAGCTCTCAGGCAGGCATAAGGACATTATTGAGCAAAACCGTGACATGATATTGCTCTCAAGACGCCTTGCGACAATTGAACAGAACGTGCCGGTGGATTTTGATCACACACTTTTTCACAGGAGTGAGGCTGACATTGATAAGCTGAAATCATTGTACGAGGAGCTGGAGTTTCGCACAATGGCATCAAAACTGGGTAGAAACACACCCAAGGCTTCACTGCCGGAAAAAAAGGAGCAGGTTGTTGAAAACGAACCTGTAGCTCCCTGGATAAACGCCCAGGGCTCACTGTTCGCCGTATCGGAATCTGCGGAACCGGAGAAACGGCATTCAATAAATACAACTGCCCATAATTATGAAATTGTGGAAGACCTTGACGGCGCCACGGAGCTTGCATCAATGCTGAGCAACCTCAGGGAGTTCTGCTTTGATACGGAGACAACATCACTGGACTCTTTGAATACGGAACTTGTGGCGGTGGCATTCTGCTGGAAGAAAGGATCAGGAACGCTTCTCTGGCTGCCTGCTGACAGAAAGGCCGCCGTGGAACTTCTGGGCCCTCTGAAACCGGTCTTTGAAAACAGAAATATTGGAAAAACAGGGCAGAATCTGAAGTTTGATATCCAGGTGATGTCAGGTTACGGAATCTCAGTCAACGGACCTCTTTTTGACACAATGATAGCCCACTATCTGCTTGAGCCGGATATGAGACACAATATGGACCGCCTCTCAGAAAAATACCTGGGATACATTCCGGTCCCCATTGAAGATCTGATAGGAGAAAGAGGCCCAAGGCAGAAAAACATGCGCGAGGTTGACAAAGAGAAGATCAAAGAATATTCTGTAGAAGACGCTGATGTGACATGGCAGTTGAAGGAGCTGTTTGAACCCATGCTGAAAAGCCAGGGTCTTGACAAACTTGCTGCCGCCATTGAAATGCCCCTTATAAGTGTGCTGGCCCGAATGGAGAGAGAAGGTGTCAGAATTAACCTGGAGGTGCTCAGGAGCTTTGCTGTCATGCTCAGGGAGGAGATCATTAAACTTGAAAAGGAGATATACACTCTTACCGGGCAGGAGTTCAACATATCTTCACCAAAGCAGCTGGGAGACATCCTTTTTCTCAGGTTAAAGCTTGATGACAATGCACGTCTTACAAAGACAAAGCAATACCGCACTGATGAAGAGGTGCTGCAACGGCTAACCTCAAAACACCCTGTCATTGGCAAGGTACTTGAATACAGGGGACTGAAGAAGCTGCTTACAACCTATGCCGAATCACTTCCTGAGCTTATTGACAGGAAGACCGGCAGGATACATACAACGTATAACCAGGCGGTTGCATCTACCGGAAGGCTCAGTTCCACAAATCCGAACCTGCAGAATATTCCGGTGCGTGACGCTGAGGGCCGGGAAATTCGCAAAGCATTTGTGGCAGACCCGGGAAAGATATTTCTCAGTGCAGACTATTCGCAGATTGAGCTGAGGCTGATGGCGCACCTTAGCGGTGACCAGGGGATGATTTCCGACTTTCTGTCAGGGCAGGATATACATGCCGCCACGGCTGCCAAGATCTTCGGAGTGCCCGTCAGCGAGGTAACCCGTGAAATGAGAGCAAGAGCAAAGACGGCCAATTTCGGGATCATATACGGCATCTCGGCATTCGGCCTTTCTGAAAGGCTCACGATAGGGAGGAAAGAGGCCAGGGAGCTTATTGACGGATATTTTGCTTCCTACCCGGGAGTGAAGGATTATATGGATGCCAGCATCCGGGGTGCAAGGGAGTCGGGTTATGTCACTACAATGTTCGGACGGCGACGCTATCTGCCTGATATACAATCACGAAACCAGGTGGTCAGGGGTAATGCCGAGAGAAATGCAATAAATGCTCCTATTCAGGGTAGCGCGGCAGACATCATAAAGATCGCAATGGTGCGTATCGCCGAAAGACTAAACAATGAATTGCCTGAAGCAAAAATGATACTCCAGGTACATGACGAACTTATATTTGAGGTTCCTTTCGAAGATACAGAACGGCTAAGGAATTTAGTGACAGTGGAGATGAAGGGAGCGGCATCACTGACAGTGCCCCTGGAAGTTGATACCGGAACCGGCAATAACTGGCTTGAGGCGCATTAATTACTGCAGGGATGATAAAAGTACTTTATTTTGGCATTACCCAGGAGATATCTGGCTCCGTCACGGAGGAGTTCACGGCATTGACCACCGGTGATCTGCGCAGACAGATACTTGAGCGTTATCCACGGATGAAATCCGTTGTTTTCAGGATGGCTCTCAACAGCAGGATGCTAACATCTGATACTTCTCTCAACGAGAGAGACACCGTTGCCTTACTCCCTCCTTTTTCCGGGGGATGATATAAATATGAAAATGAAACAGAAGCATCTTATTGAGGGCCCATTGGCGCCTCTGCTGATCAGTGAACTTTTAACCCTCGGTGATGACGACAAGGGTGCCGGCGCCCTCTCTGTTTTCATAGGCAGGGTCAGGGCGGATGACCATGACGGCAGAAAGGTTTCTGCCATAGAATATTCTGCTTATCCGGATATGGCAGAGATGGAGGCACAGTCAATAATCAGCACCGTACTATCTGCCTTCAGTGACGTCAGGGATATTGTGGTTGTTCATTCCACCGGCATAGTGAAAACCGGAGAGGTCTCTCTTTTTGTTATGGTGAGAGCGGGGCATCGCGACCAGGCAACCCGTGCCTGCAGGCATACTCTTGAGATGATCAAGGAGAGGCTGCCTGTCTGGAAAAAGGAGCTGTATGATGACTCCACCGCAAAGTGGAAATAAGGAGTCTGTTTTACTGTAAGTTGCCGCCGACCCTGAGAAAAGATGAGTACAAACCCTTGTCCGAGGCAACTGCGGCAGCCTCTGTCACCTGTTTGTCAAAGGGAAGCGAGTATTTTATAGCCCCGGCATCATAGAAATATCTTCCGACAAGCTCTGATTCAATCAGTTCCTTAACATCATTCTTTTGGGTTTTTATATCATTGTCGGGATTATGTGAGATGCCCTCCATCAGCTCTTCCAGGAGCGTCCTGTTATTTTCATAAAGCCCCTCTCTTTTGGTTAGCATTACAACCTGTGCAAGAGCCTCCTCTGAATCAGTTGTGAAGGAAAAATTTTTCCTTTCAAGGAATTCATGGAAACTGCCGATATCTTCATCGGTGAGACTGAAACCTTCAACTGATGAGGGTATCGGGTGAGACCAATAATATTCCGTTGCATAATCAAAGATCATATTCTGCACATAGAGTTCGCTTGTGAAACGTGACATTGTTTCGGTGGGCACTGTCTTATCCGGAATAATTCCACCGCCGTCTTTAACCTCCCGGCCACCCTTTGTTTTGAAGGTCCTGATCAGGGAATCAGGGATATGCCCCACGCTGCCGTCTTCATTGCGGTGTGAGAAATCCACTGCCTGTATGCATCTTCCGCTGGGGATGTAGTATTTTGCCGTTGTGACCTTCAGCTGAGTCTTATAACTCAGGGGACGGGCTACCTGTACAAGCCCTTTTCCATAGGAGCGTTCTCCCAGAATCACACCGCGGTCAAGGTCCTGGATAGCCCCGGCAACAATCTCCGAAGCTGAAGCTGACCCTCTGTTAATAAGTACGATAAGGGGCATCTCCGGGGCTATGGGATTCTTCTGTGTTCTGAAAACTGCGTCGTACTGTTTTACTCTGCCCCTGGTGCTGACAACCTCCTGTCCGGATTTTACGAACAGGTTCACAATCTCCACTGCCTCAGATACCAGTCCGCCGGGATTATTTCTCAGGTCCAGGATCAGGGTGGTGGCGCCCTGATTCTCTTTCAGGTCTGTCAGAGCGTCCCTTACTTCAGTGATACAGTTCTGTGTGAAGTTGGTGAACCGGATATAACCAATAGTATTGTCAAGCATGCCATAATAGGGAACGGCGGGAATGGCAATCCTTTCCCGTGAGAGAGTAACTGTAAAATCCTTATCGTTCCTCCGGATTGTCATCTGGGCCTCTGATCCGGGATCGCCCTTCAGCATATCGGAGGCCTTGTCAGAAGTAACTCCCTTCAGGGACTTGCCGTCGATGTTGATAATCAGATCTCCGGGTTTTATCCCTGTTTTGTCTGCCGGGAAACCACGGTAAACATTAGCAACCACTATATAATCTCCTGACTTTCTGATGACCGAACCAAATCCGCCATATTTCCCCGTGGTCATGAAATCCAGATCACCGACATTATCCTGCGGATAATAAACGGTATAGGGATCAAGCGTTTCGAGCATGCTTGTGATGCTTTTTTCAACAAGTTTTTCCGGATCAATCTCATCAACGTAAAAAGCATTCAGCTCCCTGAAAAGTGAAATATAAATATCAATGTTCTTTGTCAGCTTGAAATCCTTATTCTGCTGATCTGAAATCAGAAAGCTCAATGTAAACAGTGCAGTAAAAACGGCCGCAATAATGACGAGGGTCTTTTTGGATTTTATATTGTGCATGAGAAACGGTTTTTTTAAAGTTAACGGTTCACCTTATAGTCAGCAACCTGTTGATAAGCTCCTTTACGGAATCTTCAATCTGCAAATAACCGGCAGGCTCGGTGGCACTCCAGATGATTGCCAGGTCAATGCACCTGCCTTTCTTCTTCAGTGACTCAAGAAGTGGCTGTTTGTTCTTTCGGTATGCTTCTTTTATTCTTCTCCTGAGCAGGTTGCGTGTAACGGCTTTTTTAAAGTGCCTCCTGGGCACAGAGATAAGCACTCTTACGGATGATGTTTCTGTGTTTTCTTCCGTTAATGAATAAACGGCCCTGAAGAGGTTCAGGTTAATTGACCTGCCGGAAGCAAAAAGGACATTAATAGCCTTTATGCCACAAAGCCTTTCGCCCTTTGGGAAAGAGGCCTTATTTGTTGTTCTTGTTGAAATCTCTGATGAAGCAGTCAAGGGCCATTGTCATTGAAGGAGCCTTGGGGTTCGGGGCCTGGATATCAAGTCTGAAGCCCTCGTTTGTAACCGCTTCTGCGGTGGTGGGACCGAAAGCGGCAATTTTCTTCTCGCCCTGAAAAAACAACGGGAAATTTTCTTTCAGAGATTTGATCCCGGAGGGGCTGTAGAATACCAGGATGTCATAGTCAAGTTCCAGCAGATCAAACCCCCGGCTTATGGTACGGTACATTGTCCCAACCGTAAACCTGATATTGTTATGCGTCAGCAATTCCGGAATATCAGTATTGTGAGGGTCGGAAAGAGGAACGAAGAAGTTCTCCTCCCGGTGTTTTGCTATAATATCAATCAGTTCTTCAAACTTTGCCTTCCCATGAAAGATCTTGCGCTTACGGTACACAATATATTTCTGCAGGTAGAAAGCCACATTCTCGGTTATGCAGAAATATTTCATATTATCCGGCACCGATATGCGCATCTCCTCTGCTATCCTGAAAAAGTGATCGATAGCCGTCTTTGAGTTAAAGACAACGGCAGAGAAGTCTGTAAGATTTATTTTTTGCTGGCGAAAATCCTTTGCGGAAATTCCTTCAATCTGAATGAACTGTCTGAAATCAATCTTCAGATTGTATTTTTTAGCGAGCTCGAAATATGGTGATTTCGGATTGTTCGGCTCAGGTTGCGACACTAATACCTTCCTTATCTTCAAAGCCACAAGTTTTAAGTTCAACCTCCACTTTTCCCCCTGTCGTCAAAACACACCGAGTATTTTCATTACGATCAGAACAGGTAACACTTCAAGGGCACAAAGGTACAAAATGAAATATAATAATGACACGTCTTTTCTTATAAAA
>JAQBHM010000428.1:0-7208 GCA_032127795.1 Bacteroidales bacterium
TACTTTTGAAACAGCCTCTTTTTTTTTCATCTTATCCTGTTATCTGGCAAGGATGCATCTTATAACAGTCGGTGCAGAAGAAGCTCCGGGATTGCCCTTAACCTCAAGTCTCAACAGGTAAACGCCGTCAGGCAGGGTAGCTGATGGCAACCACCGGAGGCTCTTTAATCCGGGTTCCATAGGCGCATTTATGATCTGCTCCACTTTTCTTCCCTCAGAAGAATATACATCAATGGTGACCAATGATCTCCCGGAGAGGTTGAATGTCACTGTACCTTCAGATGTGACAGGGTTGGGGAAAACCGCGAGACTGACGTCTGTTTCGGAAGGATTATCTATTCCTGTAGGAGTGAAGGTCATAGCGTCATCAAACCATAATGTTCCGCGCCTGACTCCCGGTGCCGTCTGCCTGACAACCACACTGTGGTATTGACGGTCGCCGGTTCCGCCGATACTTGTAAAAGGAATCATTTTCAGGTCCCATCCTGCCCAGTCAATAGTGTCAGCAAATACGATCTGGTTTGCAGTGCCGGCAGAATAAAACCAGTACTCCAGGATATTCATGCTCATATCACCGAAGACCCAAATACCAAACTTGCTTGTGGCATTCTGCCCGATTACAGGTTTCCGGGTGTCAAAAACGCGGCATACACCTCCTGCGGGATTTGTGAAGACATAGTCGAGCCTGCCGGCATTGGTGCCTGCCATCTTTATGAGCGGAGAGGCCTTGAAGGTTGTCAACGGATTGTCAGTGCCTGTGGTGCTGCCACTGGCTTCAGGGTCCCAGAACACAGAGATATCATCAAAACTTTCAACCACTGACCCGGTCTCATATGCTGTTGTACGGGTAGTAAATTTTATATCACGGCCTGTTCCGAATGTTGTACCGGTAATATCCTTCAGGGTGCTGTTCAGGCGGACAGTATATTGTCTTCCCAGGCTGAGAGGCTGTGACAGTTCGAAGAAATAGCCGCCTTTGCCGTCAGATTCATGAAATTCCTCTCTCAGTTTTGCCAGCGGAGTGCCCTGATCATCAAGCATCTGTATCTCTCCGGGGGCCGTGCTCTGCTCAAGGGGCGCATCAAACCACAGCCTGACCTGCGGATATAATGAAACACCGGTGGTGGCATCTCGCGGAAAATTTCGTTCAAGATTCAGTTTTGTCCGGCTTCGGGTCACGAAGCTGAATTGTTCCTCCCCTGAAATTTTTACTTTCCATTTTGAGCATGCTGAAGTGGTAAGACGTATTGTATAGAGAGTCTTGACGTTCAGGCTGACGGCAGGCCTGACAGAAAGGACCTTGCTATCGTCATCCCATTCGAAAGTAAAATCTGCTAAAGGGCTGTATATGAGGGCTTTCTGAACCGAATCCCTGTCCATGGGCAGACTGAATGAGAATACAAATTCCTGATTAAATGCAACGCTGTCAACCAGCGAGGGCACAAGATCAGTCAGCCGGGGTACTATGGTGGTGTCAAACTGCATTTTAAAATCAACGAGGGTTGATTTATTTGCGGTTACTTTTACATCTGTGGAATCATCCATAAAATCAGGCACTCCCTCAAAATAGAGCCTGTAATCTCCGGGAGGAATCGAGTCAAAGAAGAAGAATCCGTTATTAAGATCATCTGCAAAGTATTTCCTGTTGCCGGGCATCAGGGTTACAGTTGCATTGTCAAGAGGCATTGAAGCATCATTGGTCCCGGGTTTAAAATACCATGAAGGAGATTCAAGGCTATCTCTCAGAATGCCGGCAATTATCCCGTGCTGTAAGGGCGTCACATTCTCAAATTCAATGAATGATCTCACTAATGCCCATGATTCATGAAGCAGGAAATCATTATTTCTCAATCTCCAACCTTCAGGAATATAATCATGAAAGGAGCCTTCTGAGAGTACTCCGGGCATTGTCAGCGTACGGAGGACGCCCAGTCCCACCTTATCTCCCCACTCAGGATAAAATGACCAGTCGCCCTTGACCCAGACATTTTCCCTGGTCCAGCAGTTACCTTTCTCAAAAATCTTCTGCCACAGTATCAGTGCCATTGTTTTGGATGCCGGGTAGACGGGTTGATCATCATAACCGCGGTACAGCATCAGCGGCTGATTTTGCGTTCCGTCATAACCATTGCTGTGTATTGAAAGGAAGAAGTCCGCATTGGCGCTGTTTGCCATTGTAGCTATTGCTGAAAGCGGCAGATCATCGCTGGTATTGTTGGTTGTCCTTGACATGAACACAGTGGCATTCAAATTAACAAGCAATGTCCTCAAAGACAGCCCCTTAATGAGGTTTCCCTCGGACTCCCAGAAGTCAGTTGCAATCATATGCCTGTCGTCAGAGTCATACCCCCCATGGCCGGGATTGATAAAGATCCTGGTGCCGGAAAGATCTGACTGCTGGCCTTTGGTGACGGCAGCTGTAAATAAAAGAAGTATGGCTACGGGTATAAGTTTGCGCTTCACGATTCTCTCTTTAGTGCTTAAATCTCAGTTTCATCAAATATAATTTTCCTTCCACGGTCTGGAACGCAATGGTTCTTCCGTCAGGAAATGGCAAAGGATACATTTCCGCCACTGAAGGTGTGGAGGTCAGTCTGGATGTCCTCCCGGAACTGAGAGAGAAACTTACAAGTTCCGAACCGGTGACCCGGTAACCGTCATCAGTTTCATCCATCCCTATAATTATCTGGTTATTAAGCCATTTAGGAGCATTGATCTTCCCGGCAGAGAAGAGTATCTTTCCTTCAAGATCACAAATAAAAGTACCTTTACCGGCAAAGTAATACAGTATTCTGGTTTTGTCAGGAGAAAGGGAGACCCATATATAAGAACCGTCTCCGTTGGGCTTCAGTGTTTTCCTCTCTTCATTGATACAGAGGACGGGGGTCAGGTCCTCCAGCAGTATAACGGTATCAGATACCGATGCCTTCAGTGACATGTTATCGACCAATGATAATTCCAGTTTTCCCTCAGCCATGTAAAAGAGCCTGTTTCCTGATACTTCCGGGGCTGTCAGGCTTCTTGTCTCATTCACAAGTGTTTTTGTCTCACCGGTAGCCAGCTCATATCTCATAAGTGAAGAGAGTTTCCTTACTCCCCGGTAATCATCTGTCTTAAAAAAGATATACCGCCCGTCAGGTGAAAAGCAGGGTTCAAAACCTGCACCGGTCATTTCATTTATCTTTTCTATGGTGCCGCGCCTTTTGTCCATAAGAAATATCCCTTTATAATCCGGAGCCGAGAGAAGCAGTTTTCTGCCGTCAGGTGAGACAGCCGAAAGGGTGTAACCGGTTTCCGCATGCCGTGCAATCTGCCTGGTCCTGCCTTCTCTTATTTCCTGTGCCTGCATCACAAAAGGTGACGCTGACAGCAACAATACGATAAGTCTGAGATTGATGATTTTCATAAGCCTTAATTCAAGCCATGAAAGTAATCTAAATTGGTTAATCAGTACATAATATTAACTTTGAAGTAGCAAAATAACCCTCCTTCCCATGAAACGAAGAGAAATTTTAAAGCAGTATGGAATCTCTGGTACTACTGAGATTATTCATAATCCTTCATTTCAGGAACTGTTCAAGGCAGAGACATCTCCGGAACTAAAGGGGGATGAGAGAGGGTTTCTGACAGATACCGGCGCCGTTACTGTTGACACCGGGGTATATACCGGAAGGTCTCCAAAAGACAAATACATATTACTTGATGAAAAGACGAAGGATACTGTATGGTGGAAGTCGGAAAATTCGCCTGTGTCAGACAACAAGCCCATTGACATTGATATATGGAATCACTGTAAAGATCTCGCAGTTAGGCAGTTGTCAGGAAATAAACTTTATATTATCGACTGCTTCAGCGGGGCCAATCCCGACAGCCGGATCAGGGTGAGATTTATTATGGAGGTAGCCTGGCAGGCACATTTTGTAAAGAATATGTTCATAAGGCCAACGGAGGAGGAGCTTGGGTCCTTTGAACCGGATTTCACAGTACTAATGGCTTCCCGGGCCGTCAATACCGATTTTCAGAGACAGGGATTACACTCTGAGACATTCGTGCTGTTCAATCTCACTGAAAACATGGCGCTGATTGGCGGGACATGGTACGGCGGGGAACTGAAGAAGGGCATTTTTTCAGTAATGAACTACTACCTGCCGCTTAAGGGTATTGCCTCTATGCACTGCTCTGCGAACGTAGGAAGGAAGGGAGACGTGGCTATCTTCTTCGGACTTTCAGGTACAGGAAAGACCACTCTGTCGACTGACCCTGACAGAGCCCTGATAGGTGATGACGAGCACGGATGGGATGAAAATGGCATTTTCAATTTTGAGGGAGGTTGTTATGCAAAGTGTATAAACCTATGTAAAGAGAATGAGCCTGATATTTACAAAGCCATCCGGCGCGATGCCCTGCTAGAGAATGTCGTTTTTGATGAAAAGGGTGCCATAGACTTTTCGAGCAATGCCAAGACAGAGAACACCAGGGTATCTTATCCCATATATCATATAGACAACATTGTAAGGCCGGTGTCCAGGGCAGGTCATGCTGAAACGGTCATCTTTCTTACGGCTGATGCATTTGGTGTTCTCCCTCCTGCGGCACGTCTTACAGAGGAGCAGACCCGGTATTATTTCCTCAGCGGATACACCGCCAAGGTTGCCGGCACAGAGAGAGGCATAAAGGAGCCGGTACCGTCATTCTCAGCCTGCTTCGGCGCCGCTTTCCTGTTTCTTGACCCTATAATATATGCACGTGAGCTGACACGTAAAATGAGGGATCATAAGGCTGAAGCCTGGCTGGTAAACACCGGATGGATGGGCGGTCCCTATGGTACCGGGAAGAGAATTGACATTGCCTCCACCAGGAATATCATCAATGCCATATTGAATAAGAAACTTGACAAGGCTGAATATGTAAATCTGCCGGTCTTCAACCTGAGCATCCCGCTCTCTGTGCCCGGGGTGAGCGCCGGACTCCTCGATCCGAGATTTACATGGAGCAGCAGTGACCAATGGGAATACTCCGCCAGGGCACTGGCGCAAAAATTCATTGCCAACTTCAGCAAATTCACATGCAATGAGGAGACAGCAAAACTTGTATCTTCGGGTCCTGAAATCTGAAAAGGCTTACCATGATAATTTATCTTACCATAATCTCCCTGGTGCTGGCATATGTAGCCGGATCAATCCCTACTGCCGTCTGGGTGGGAAAACTTTTCCACGGTATTGATGTCCGCGAACACGGAAGCGGCAATGCCGGGGCAACAAATACTATAAGGGTACTGGGATGGAAGACCGGCGTACCGGTAATGATAGTTGACCTCGCCAAAGGATGGCTGGGAGCCTCGCTGCCTGGCATGTTAAACGCCGCACCCGAGGGATCGTCGACGCTTCTGGCGCTGAAGATAGCCTGCGGGATGGCTGCAATAATCGGACATGTCTTTCCGCTAATGGCTGGATTCCGCGGCGGAAAGGGTGTGGCAACGACATTCGGCGTGCTGCTTGCACTCCACCCGGCACTTACACTGTCATGTGCAGCCGTTTTCCTTGCTGTACTGCTTTTAACAGGCTATGTATCATTAAGTTCCATGACTGCAGGAATAATGTTTCCCATACTTCTGATGACAGTCTTTGAAACCCCCTCCCTCCTTTTTAAAGTCTTCTCAGTACTGATAGCAATAGCACTGTTGCTTACTCATTATAAAAATATCGGCAGGCTGTTAAGGGGTGAAGAGAAGAGATTTATAAGGAAAGGTAAGGGCTGACTTTACTTCAGCTTCACCAGCGCCTCCGCAAACTTATTACCGAGATCTATGATTCCTTCACTGTTACAATGCAATGGATAACTGTACACGTACTCGTTTGTCAAGGTCACAAATTCAGCTTTGCTGTCAGCAGTAATAAAATCAAAACTTCTCATCCTATTCTATTTTATAAGTGTAACCGTTTACTAACAGGGTGCGAAATAGACAGATTATTACTAATTTTAGGCCATTATTAAATGAACTGAATCATAAAATAATTTACTATGGAAGGAATTAAAGGAACGCGCACTGAGAAGAATCTACTCAAGGCTTTTGCCGGGGAGTCACAGGCAAAGAACCGGTATGAATTTGCTGCCAAGGTTGCCAAAGAGGAAGGCTATGAACAGATATCAGCCATATTTCTTGAGACGGCAATGCAGGAGCAAATGCATGCCAAGCGCTTTTTCAAGTTTCTTGAAGGAGGCATGCTTGAGATTACTGCAACCTATCCTGCTGGCAAGATCAGCACAACAAGTGAAAACCTGGGGGCTGCTGCTGACGGTGAACATGAAGAGTGGACAGAGCTCTATCCTGAATTTGCAAGGATAGCTGAAGAAGAAGGTTTCAAGGAGGTTGCCACAGCTTTTAAGGCCATATCATCTGCCGAAAAAATACATGAAGAGAGGTACAGGAAACTCCTTTCCAATCTTATGGGCAACAAGGTCTTTGAACGCGAAGAGAAGGTTTTCTGGTATTGCCGCAAATGCGGATATGTACACTTTGGCACGAAACCGTTGAAGAACTGTCCTGCCTGTCTCCATCCGTTCAACTACACCGAGATATTCTCGGAAAATTATTAGTCTGAAAACTGTACCCCGGAATGATTGACGGCAAAAAGATGCTCACATTGATGAGCAGGAGACAGAGTGACAGGAAATATATTGACAGACCCGTTGAAAAGGAAAAGACGGAGAGGATACTTGAGGCAGGAAGGCTGGCCCCTTCTGCATGCAATGGGCAGCCATGGAAATTCATAGTAGTTGACGATCCTCTTCTTCGAAATGAGATAGCCGCTGCTGCTTCTGCCAAAGTACTCAGGATGAACACTTTTATTGACCAGGCCCCGGTAATCATAGTTGTCATACGGGAAAAGTCAAATCTGTCATCCCGCGCAGGTGACATTATCAAGAACAAGGACTATTCTCTTATTGATATTGGTATTGCCACGGCATCAATGGCATACCAGGCTTCTGCTGAAGGACTGGGGACATGCATTATAGGATGGCTTGATGAGAAAAAGATAAAAAGCATTCTTAATATTCCCGGTTCCAAAAAAGTGGAGCTGATACTGACGGTAGGTTATACTGAAAACAATGTCCGGCAGAAAATTCGCAAACCGCCGGGAGAGGTAATATCATTCAACAATTACTGATTACAGGGGTTGTCTCAAAAGTATTTTTACCACCCCGTC
>JAQBHM010000429.1:0-2777 GCA_032127795.1 Bacteroidales bacterium
TATAGTTGGCAACTTCAGCCTTGTAATAATCAGGATTGTCACGTGTCAGAGAGATGCTACCTATGCTTATAACTGACTGTTTTGCTCCCGGAACGTCAACAAAATGAAGTGAGGCCATTTCAGGTACCGGAGGGAATATGAACTCAGGCATGACAACTTCTTTTGCCATCCAGCGCTCATTGAGGCCCGCAAGAGCCTTCTCAACCCTTGCCTGTTCAACATCTCCCACAACAAGGAAATTAGCTACGGAAGGGGATAGATTATTTTCATAGAATCCTTTCAGGTCATCCATGGTGATAGCCTCAACACTCTCAACGGTGCCACTGACATCAGTGGAGAAAATATTTTCCGTCCCGATGATCAGCCTGCTTGAGGTTATTCTGGCCAGGTAATTGGGATCTGCCAGGTTACGCTTCAGGTTGTTGACAGTACGGGTCTTGTTCAGTAAGAACTGCTCTTCATCCCAGCGAGGTTCGAGAAGCATCTCCTCAACCAAGACCAGCGTTTTCTCAAAGTTCCTGGCAAGGGTGCTGACAGAGACAGTGATGTTCTCCTCACCTCCCCTTACACTGATATTTGATCCCAGAAGCTGTATTTCCTCCTCAAGTTCCTCAGGGGTCTTGTTTTTTGTACCTTCATTCAGCATCTGAGCTGTGAATCTTGCCACTCCCGGCTTGCTTATATCCTCGAGCATATGGCCGCCTTTAATCACTATGGAATAAGTTATGAGCGGCAGTTCATGCTGCTCAATGCCATAGATCTTCATGCCGTTAGATGCTTCCGTCTGCCATACCAGAGGCAGTGTGAGTGAAGGATCCGGTCCCGGCACTGGTGCTACTGACCTGTCAATTTTACTGGGTGTCTTCTCAATTACTTCTTCTCCTGAGACAGCAACCTCAACCTTGGTGGCTTTGGTAATATCCTCTTCGATGATGCCTGCATTGACTGACCCTTCAGCTATAAGATCTGTCTGGCCTTTCGGAACGAAGCTGGTTGCAACATAGTTCTTGTCTTTAATATAACGGTTATAGACATCCCATACATCGTCCATGGTAACGCCCTGCATCATTTCAAGCTGCTTGACCATAAAGTCAGGTGACCCTGCAAACTCACTGTACATGGCCAGCATGAATGATTTGTACATGACACTGCTGATAGTCCTGTAAAAATCAGTCTCCAGACTTGCTTTTATCCTTTCAAGATCCTTCTCCGTAAACTTGTCAGTCTCGAATCTTGTAAATGACTCGAAAATTGCCTTTTCAACATCATTGAGGCTTGTCATAGGGTTAGCGGTGATGCTTATCTGGAAATCACCGGTAAGCTCCTGCGACTGGTTATATGATCTGACATTTGAGGTAAGCTTTTTCTCCTTCACCAATACCTTATAGAGAGGTGATTTCTTGCCGTCTCCCAGAAGTTGTGCAAGGACATCAAGTGAATAGGAGTCTTTTGTGAACTGCTGATTGGTCGGAAAAACCATAGTGTACTGGGGTGCACGGGCAAAGTTGTCTTCATGAAAGAGTTTCTTTGTCTCATCCAGGGTGATATTCATCGGCTCCGGATCCTTAAGTTCTGCCCCTGCGGGTATTTCACCGAAGTATTTCTCTATCAGCGCCTTGACTTCCTCAACCTCATAATCACCCGACACTACCAGTGTAGCATTGTTGGGAACATAGAATTTCTGATGGAACTCCTTTACGTCTTCCACCGTTGCATTTGTAAGATCTTCCATCTCTCCGATAACATCCCAGCTGTATGGGTGACCCACAGGATAGAGGTTTTTCAGAATAATGTAGTCTGTAAATCCATACGGCCTGTTATCCACTCCCTGTCTCTTTTCATTCTGAACTACATTCTGCTGCAGTGCAAAGGACTGTGGAGTAACGGTGTTTATCAGGTAACCCATACGGTCAGACTCAAGCCACATGGCCATCTCAAGTGCATTCTTGGGAACCACCTCAAAATAGATTGTCTGGTCAAAGCTCGTTCCTCCGTTGAGTGTTCCCCCTGCTCCTTCAATATATTTGAAGAACTGGTCTTCCCCCACGTTCTCTGAACGCTGGAACATCATATGCTCAAACAGATGGGCAAAGCCTGTCTTACCAGGGACCTCCCTGCTTGATCCTACATGATACAGTATCACAAGTGATGTGATAGGATCAGATTTATCCTCATTCAATATGACCGTGAGACCGTTATCAAGCTTATACGTCTCATAGGGAATTGATAATGAAGATTTCTTATTGCCACCGCATCCTGACATCAGGACCAGAGCAACAATCATTAAAAAAGAAAATACTCTTTTCATATAGCTTAATGTTTAGTTTAACAGAATCGGGTCACCGAAGCCGAGCTTTTTAAGCTCTTTCATCTGTGTGGCGGCATCACCGGCAACAACGTAATACATTTTCATCGGGTCAATATATTTCTGAACCTGGGCATTAACCTCTTCTACGGTGAGGTTCCTCACATAGTTCTCTTCCTTGCTGATGTAGTCAACCGGGAGACCGTACTGGGCAATATTATTAAGCATGCCCAGAAGTGCACGCTGGGTTTCAAACCTGAGGGCATTGCCCTTCAGGAGGGCGTCCTTAGTGAAGTCAACGTCACTCTGAGATACGCCGGCACGGTAATTTGCCATCAGATCCCTGAATATCTCTGCAGACTCAAGTGTTGCTGTTGACCTTACTGCCGAGCTGGCCCGGAAGACACCCACATTCGCCTGGCCTGAGATACCTGTACGGGCTCCGTAGGTGAAACCTTTCTCCTCCCTGAGA
>JAQBHM010000430.1:0-6777 GCA_032127795.1 Bacteroidales bacterium
GTCCGAACGCGTTGTACTTTTTCATTGCCGAGTCATAGTCAGGCATTACCATGATAATATCATCCCTGTTAATGTGGCCTGTCTTGAATGACTGCGCAGATGCTTCCTGTGCTGATAAAACCATGGCAGCGAACAGGAGTATTCCAAATACTTTTTTCATCTCTTCTTTGTAGTTTTTAATCGTGCAAATGTAATTATTTAATTCTTATAGCCTAATTTCTGAAGAACCTGATCAGAGAGGTCATATTTCGGATTGGCAAAGAGGATATTGGACCCGGTAGAGGTATCAAATATCACTGCATAGCTACCCTCAACGGATATCTCTTTTATGGCCTTCAGTATCTCATCCTGAATAGGTTTAACAAGCTCTTCACGCTTCTTGTACAGCTCGCCTTCCATCCCGAAATACTTGTTCTGAAGATCTTTCACTTCTTTCTCTTTCGTAATGATGGCCTCTTCTCTTTTTTTCTTCTGATCCTGTGACAGAAGCACCACTTCTGCCTGGTAATCTTTATACATGGTCTCAACAGCTGCATAACCGTCAGCCACTTCTTTCTCCCATCCCTCTGAAAGTTTGTCAAGCTGTTGCTGAGCGGCGGTGAAGGCAGGTATATTATTGCGTATATATTCGCTGTCCACAAAAGCGAACTTCTGTGCAACTCCACTGAAGGTGGTTGCAAGCACAAGCATTGTCAAAACAATAATCTTCTTCATAGCTTTTTATTTATATGATTTGCTGCTTTATTTAAAATTGCTGTCCGATTACAAAGTGAAACTGACTTCCTGAAGCATCAGGGTTGCCTGATACTTCATCAAATCCGTAAGCCCAGTCAATACCCAGGAGACCAAACATCGGGAGATTCGCTCTGAGGCCAACGCCTGCTGAACGGTTCATCCTGAACGGGTTATACTCTCTGAGGCTGTACCATGCTTTCCCGGCTTCAAGGAATGTTAATCCGTATATCGTAGCCTGGGGGTTCAGTGAGATAGGATACCTAAGTTCAAGCGTCAGTTTAGAGTAAACGTTCCCCACTTCAACCCGCCTGTTGTCTTTTATGATGGTAGGTGTTAGGGAGCCGTTGGTATAACCTCTCAGGGCTATCACTTCGCGTCCGTAGAAGCTGTACCCGGTCATACCGTCACCGCCGACAAAAAAGTTCTCAAAGGGTGACGGCCCGATATCTTTATTGTAGAAACCCAGGTAACCGAATGCCGCCCTGGCATTGAGTACCAGCTTGTCATTGGATGACAGCGGATAGTAATAATCAGCTTTGAATACAGTCTTATAGAATTCAATCCATCTGTATTTTTCCTGGTCACTCATGCCTGAGAAATCCTTTCCGCTGATGGCAGAATATGGTGGTGTGGCCTGCAGGGACAGTGAGAATGTTGAACCGCTGCGCGGATAAATTGTATTGGGGCCTGCCGAGAACCTGGTTATCTTGGCGGTTACTGACGCCAGGTTTGACACCCCGTTGTCAAACAGAAACTGGAACTGGGTGTAGTTCAGCATACTGTATCTCTGGAAGCTTGCTTCATAATAGACAGAGAAATAGTCATCAGGCCATTCCAGTCTTTTTCCGAAGCCTAATGATCCTCCGTCGATTATCATATGCTGCCTTCCGTCTTCATTCATCCGTTTGGCATTTGTCATCACAGAACGGAAATAAGAGAGAGACAGGGTATTTGGTTTTTTACCTCCCAGCCAGGGTTCGACAAAAGATATGTTATACGACTGATAAATTCTTCCGTTGGACTGTGCCCTGATGCTCAGTGACTGGCCGTCGCCGGAGGGGTATGGGCGCCACTCTCTCAATTTGAAGAAGTTACGCATGGCAAAGTTATTGAATCTTACTCCAACGGTTCCCACAAGCATGTTGGCACCCCAACCTCCTGATATCTCAAACTGGTCATTGGCTTTTTCTTCAAGCTCATAGAGAAGGTCCACGGTACCGTTGATCTGGTCAGGGATGGGCTGAGGGTTGATCTTCTCAGGGTCAAAATGACCAAGTACGGCTACCTGTCTCACAGAACGGATGATCTTCTGCTTGCTGAAGAGGTCACCGGGCATAGTATAGAGCTCGCGGCGTGCAACATGTTCATTTGTACGTGTGTTGCCGGTGACGATTACATTATTAAGGAACGCAGGATCTCCTTCAAAGATCCTCACCTCAAGGTCTATAGAGTCACCCTCTACCTTCCTTTCGACGGGCGTCAGGCGTGAAAAAAGATAACCGTAATCAAGATAAAGAGAGTTAACAGCATCCTCATCTTCCATGAGCCTTTTATAGATCATTTTCTGGTTAAAGACATCTCCGCTGGGCAAATTGAACATTCTTGAAAGCTGTTCCTTGGTGTAGATGCTGTTCCCCACCCAGTCAACATTACGCAGGTAATACTGGTTGCCCTCATTGATATTCATGACAAGTATCATCTTGCCATCCTCTATATCAAATGTTGAGTCTTTTACAATCCTGAAGTCACGGAAGCCGTTTTCATTATAGAAATCGACGAGGCTCTGTGTATCTTCTTCATACTTGGCCTCTATGTACTTTGAGCCCTTGAAAATATTAAGGTCCTTCTGCTTGGTGTTCTTCATCACCCTGCGCAGCCTTTTGGCTTCGAAAAACTCATTGCCTGAAAATTGGATCTCAGCGATCTTTACCTTTTCATGCTTATTGACAACCACATTAAGGTAGACGTTATTTGGCATGTCAGGGTTATCCTTCTGGATAATATCCACTTCTGTGTTCAGATATCCCTTTTCAACATAATGTTCAGTTATTACTCTCCTTGCTTTGTTTATAAGGTGGGCCGTGACCTGTGACCCGGTGGGGAGGGCCAGTTTATCTGTCAGTTCTGTTTCTTCGGATTTTTTTATGCCTTCAAAAGTCAATGCAGAGAGCCTGGGTCTCTCCTGCAGGTAAATATCGAGCCAGACATTATCGTCCTCTTTTTTGGTTATTGTGATCTTCACGTCAGAGAAGAGGCCCTGATCCCAGAGCTTCTTGACCGAGGAGGTGATCTGTTCACCGGGTATATCAACCTTTTGCCCTATCCGCAATCCTGAAATCCCTATCAATGCACTGGGTTCGAGGTACTTAATACCGCTGATTGTTATGCCGGCAATAGTAAACTCCTCAGGATAAAGATAATTGACAATTTTTTCTTCTGTCTGGCCTGAGGCAGGCATCGCCATAATTACTAAAACGAAAAGGATAAGTATTCTCCTGATTTCTTCTCTCATTTTCTCAATTGTTTTCCGCTAACTGCTCGCTAGTCTTTCCAAATCTCCTTTCCCTTTTCTGGTAATTGGCTACAGCCTTGTAAAAGTCTTCCTTACCAAAATCGGGCCAAAGTTTTTCCGTAAAATAAAGTTCTGAATATGCCAGTTGCCAGAGGAGGAAGTTGCTGATACGCTTTTCTCCGCTGGTACGAATCATCAGTTCTGGTTCCGGGAAACCTGCTGTTGTAAGATTCTCTGCCACAGTATCTTCAGTTATTTCTGATATTTCCAGTTTCTGCTCCTTTGCTGCTGCTGCTATAATACGGCAAGCCTGGGTTATCTCCCACTTTGAAGAGTAGCTCAGGGCAACTATCAGTGTCATGTTGCTACCTTTGCCGGTGACATTTATTGTCTCCATCAGCCTGGAGTACATCTTTGGTGAGAGGCGGTCAAGATCTCCTATCACCTGCAAGGCGATGCCGTTCTCCAGCAGTTTATCAGTCTCATTGTTAAGTGATTCTACCATGAGGTCCATCAGTGCTGTCACCTCTTCACCGGGTCTGTTCCAGTTCTCGGTAGAGAAGGCATAGAGGGTCAGGTATTTGATGCCGATCTCTGCGGCAGCCTCAATGACTCTGCGCACGGCCCTGACGCCATGCTGATGACCGTAGACCCTCTCACGTCCTCTGCGGCGCGCCCAACGACCGTTGCCGTCCATAATGACGGCAACATGCCCCGGAAGCCTGCTCTTGTCTATTTGTTCTTTGAAGGTCAACTCTATCTCTTTCTTTTTTTCTCCACGTCTGCTGCAAACGCCGGACAACCGACCAGTTTGTTGTACATCTTCCAGGTGATTGAAACGCCCATGAAGCTGTACCAGTCGTTGTTATGAATCCATGTCAGATCTTCGGGATCCACCATGTCAGTCAGGCCGTCAAAGTTATCATAAAATGTTTTACGAAAACCATATTCGAACTCAAGACCCAGATTGTTGGCAATATTTATCTTGAATCCGGCAGAGAATGGTATTGAAGGAAAGATCGAAAAGTCTGCGGCACTGACAACGGACAGTGCAGCCCCTGCGGCAATGTATGGGGTGTAGTCTACACGCCGGCTTCTCTGGGTAGAATAGGGGAAGAAGTTAAATTCATAGGTAAGGCCCAGTTCACCAAGCATTCCTGAAAAAGAACTGGCTCTGGTCTGCTGCATCGCATTGTTGAAGTCAAGATCACTGGCGCTGAGGTGCCCGCCAAGGAGATTCGCCCTTATTGCCTGCCTCGGATTAAAATTATACCTGTAAAAAATATTCGCTGCCGGGCCCGGATTGTAAAAGAGGTTGACAGGGTTTATCTCCCCAAGGTATGTTACCATACCGGCAGAGAAACCATAATCGGCATTGCGCTGTGCCGACAGAGGTATTGCCATTGCAAACAGAAGAGCTACTAATATGCTTTTTCTCATCCCTTGTATGGTGTCATTTGATCATCACCTGAATTGCGGCAGCCCATTACGGGCTGTCTTAATCCTGTAGTTGAATGTTATATTGAAGGTGTGATAAACATCATTACGGGCAGAGTAGTCTGATGTATATCCGTCAAGATAATCTGAAAATCCATAGCGTCCGCACCACTCTATTCCAAAGAGTATGTTTGGATCAAAAGTCACTTTGGCACCGATTCCCAGTGGAATGACTGCCGTGAATCCTTTATTCTTTATTCCCCTGGCCGCGAGAGCCTCGTTCACCCTTGCACTGTACGCAGCTCCCCCCACGCCTGTCAGTGCATAGAGATCAACACTTTTGAAAAAATCCCTCAGATGATTGCGTGACCTCCCCTGGTATGTCTGAAAACTGTAGCTGTTACGCTCCCTGTTCCTTATTATATAGTATTCTCCTATAAGTGCCGGTTCAAACACGGAAGCCACTGATTCATAACCGCGTCCCTCATTTGATCCCCTGGCGTCAGTGGCGCGAAGCATCAGGTATGTCATTGATACCCTTGCTGCCACCTCGTCCAGGATAAAGTATCTGAATGATCCTGAAACGTTAAACCTGGTTTGCTTTAATGTAATATCCTTCAGGCCCAGAACATTTTCTCCCCGCGTAAAACCTCCTACGTCACCATAAAACTGTGACGTACCCAGTGAACCAGTAGCCTCATACCTTTTACTCTTCCACAACTGTGCCTCTGTAAAAGGCACGGCAAGGAGGATAAGCATGACAAGGAGGATAAGCCGTTTCATTTCCAACATTCTGACAGTTCAGGCTACAAATATAAGTAATGTATAATATTAAAAACTTAATAATTTCTTAATTATTGTCAGTTACGGGGATCTGCGCCCCACATGAGCTTGCCGCGGAGGGTGCTGAAGAAGTCATTTCCCTTCAGGCTTATGGTCTGAAGTTTGCGGGCTGATTGTCCTATCACCAGCTTTATACCCATCTGGGTCTTGACAGCTTTTGAGTCACATGTGATCATGCACTCTCTGCTTCTGCCTCCGGTCTCAAGGGTGATAACACTCCCTCCGGGAACGATGATAGGCCTTACAGTCAGGTTATGCGGCGACATGGGTGCGATGATGATGCTCTCATCAGAGGGTGAGAGAATGGGACCTCCCACACTCAGGTTGTAGGCTGTAGATCCTGTTGATGAGGATATTATCAGTCCGTCAGCACGGTAAGTGTTGAGGAAAATTCCGCTTACATGAACAGTGATTGCTATCATCCTCTGATCAGCTTTCTGAACAGTAACCTCATTAAGGGCCAATGATCTCTTTTCACCGAAGAGACCTTCCGGAGCAAGGACCTCCAGCAGTGACCTTCTAATGATCTCATACTCTCCTGTGCATAACATTTCCACAGCCTTGCTGATATCATCATCAGGGATATTAGCCAGGAACCCCAGTTTGCCGGTATTTATTCCCGCAACCGGAATTGCGGTATCTTTTACTTTCATGGCTGTCTCAAGAAAGGTGCCGTCTCCTCCTACACTTAATATAAAGTGAACGTCTTCAGGAAGCTGTGTGATTTCATCAATAAGTGACACACGGATGTCTTCCGCAAATTTTGCCTTTCCGCTACCCATTATATGGAGGTAAACTCCTGCCCCCCGGCTATTCAGGGCATCAACAAGCCGGAGCAGCCCTGCCGTGGTTTTATCTGTCAGGTCCTTGCAGAATACTCCTATCTTTATTGACATGGTACTAATTAATTAAATATTCATGTACTTCATCAACATATTATACCTGTCAGTATAAAAGCGGTCAAGTTCATCATCCTCAGTGACCCATGTTGTTACCTCATAAGAGTACCTTTCAAATGTTTTGATGATTGATGTGAGGTTTGTGGTATTCACCTTGAGTGTTATCTCCAGGCTGGTTGACTCCGGCCTGGAGGTTATATACATGCTCAGGATCCTGGCATCGTTGCTTTCAATGATCTGGGAGATCCGGCTCATAGAGTAATCACGCTCAAGCACCTGCAGGATAACCAGGCCTCCGGGCTGCTCTATTGATGACAGAGAGGCGATACTGCTTATAATTTCATTATAGGT
>JAQBHM010000431.1:0-4133 GCA_032127795.1 Bacteroidales bacterium
TCGCGATGTTGAATCCGCTTCCCAGGTCAGAGAATTCTTCAATAGCGCGCATTTTCCTGCGGGCCTCGTTGGTCATCATGGTTACCGGAGGGGCAAGAAGGTAACAGAAAGCTTTTTTGTTTGATCTTCCAACTCTTCCGCGCAGCTGGTGCAATTCCGAAAGGCCGAAATTATGTGCCTCATTAATGAAAATGGTGTTGGCATTTGGAATATCAAGGCCTGATTCAATGATGGTAGTGGCAATGAGCACATCATAGTCACCTCTGATAAAATCGAACATTACATTCTCTATATCAGTCCCTTCCATGCGGCCATGGACCACTGCTGTTTTTATCCCGGGGCAGATACGGTCAACAGTACCCTGAAGCTCTTTTATATTGTCAATCCTGTTATGTATAAAAAACACCTGTCCGTTACGGCTCAGTTCGTACATGATACCTTCGCGAACAATTTCTTCATTGAATCCGTGAAGCTCAGTTATTATCGGCATTCTGTTGGGCGGAGGTGTGGTTATGACTGACAGGTCGCGGGCCCCCATAAGCGAGAACTGCAATGTACGTGGTATAGGTGTTGCTGTAAGTGTCAGGGTATCAACATTGGCCCGCAGCCGCTTGAGCTTTTCCTTTAAGGCCACCCCGAAACGCTGCTCCTCATCAATGACAAGAAGCCCCAGGTCTTTGAACTTTATTTCCTTACCGGTCAACCTGTGTGTTCCGATAATTATATCTATCCGGCCTTCCCCAAGTTGTCTGATAATCTCTTTTTGTTCCGCAGGTTTACGGTGCCTGCTGATATAATCGACCTTGCAGGGGAAGTTCTCGAGACGCGAGGTGAATGTCTTGTAATGCTGCAGGGCAAGGATTGTTGTGGGTACCAGCACTGCCGTCTGCTTTCCGTCAGTGGCAGCTTTAAATGCTGCCCTTATTGCCACCTCTGTTTTGCCAAACCCGACATCACCGCACACCAGCCTGTCCATGGGTGTTGAGGCTTCCATATCCTCTTTGACAGCGACTGTGCTGGCCAGCTGGTCAGGGGTGTCTTCATAGATGAATGAAGCTTCAAGCTCACGCTGAAGGTATGAGTCAGGAGAGAAGGAGAACCCTCCGGTGGCCTTTCTCATGGCATACAGTTTTATAAGATCCCTGGCGATGTCTTTGACTTTCTTCTTTGTAGCCTGTTTGAGCTTCTGCCAGGCGCCCGTACCCAGTTTATTGATACGCGGGGGCGTGGAATCCTTTCCCTTGTACTTCGATATGCGGTGCAGCGCATGAATGCCTACAAAAAGTATATCATTATCCTTAAAAACAAGCTTGATGGCTTCCTGGGAGCGGCCGTTCACTTCAACTTTCTCAAGCCCGCCAAACCTTCCTACACCATGGTCAACATGTACCACATAGTCACCCGGATTAAGATCTGTCAGCTCCCTGATGGTCATGCTGTCACGACGGGTGAAAAAACCCCTGATCCTGAATTTGTGGTAACGGTCAAATATCTGATGATCTGTATAGACCGAGATATGCAGGTCATGATCTGTAAATCCCTGGTGCAGGTTAAGCAGCACCGGTGTGAATCTCACAGAGGGATCAAGCTCGGCAAAAATATCCTTGAGTCGCTGCTCCTGTACCTCACTCTCAGATATGATAAAATTGTCATACCCTTCATTGCTGTTCAACACAAGCCTGCTGGCAAGAAGTTCGAAGTTCTTGTTGAATGAAGGCTGTGGCTCAGTATGAAATGAGACAGCTACTGCACCTTCATTTACAATACCGCGTCCGAAGGCTATCTGACGGTGATTGGAGCAGAGCTCTGCAAGCCTTCGGCCGGTGATAATAATATCCCTCCGATCAGTTATTTCACCCTTCTCACTTCGCCCCCTCGTCTGTGACCATATAGAGTCAGTTTTTTCAATTATATAATCGAAGTTTTCAGTCCAGATAATCGATGAGGGTGATATAAAATCGATGAAAGTATCTGCAATATCCTGCATTGAAAGATCATGAATATCAGGGATTACCTGAATTTCGTCATACAGCTTGACAGAGAGCTGGTCATCAGGGTTAAATGATCTTATAGATTCAATTTCCTCACCGAAGAAGTCTATACGGTAAGGCATATCAGCAGCAAATGAGAACAGGTCGGTTATACTCCCTCTTATCGAATACTGACCTGGTTCATAGACGAAATCCGTACGCCTGAAACCATACTCCCGGAGCACTTCTTCGAGGAATTCGATAGAGAGTTTTGCTCCTTTTTTTATTACAAAGGTGTTCTTCTTCAGATTGACTTTGCTGACCACCTTCTCCATTACAGATTCGGGGTAGGTGACAATAATGCATTTTCTCCGCCCTGATGAAAGGAAGTTCAGAACCTCGGCACGCAGAATAATATTGGCCGGTTCTGTCTGCTCATACATTACAGACCTCTTGTAGGTGCTGGGGAAGAAAAAGATGTTATCCTCACCAAGAAGGGCTGTAAGATCATTGTAGAAGTATGCAGCATCTTCTTTTTCAGGCAGGATGATAAGGTGTGTGACAGGTTGTTCGGAAAGCGCACCGGCCATGACTACAGCCCTTGACGAGCCGGTAAGCCCGTTAATAATGACGGACTCGTTGCTGCTTCCGGCAAGTAATTCCTCTAACCTGATGAATGAGGGATGTTGTTTGTAATAATCTTTGAAAACAGCGCTAACCATTGAAGAAATTTGAGGCTGTAAAAGTAGCAAAGCGCTCGGTCAGTGCAAAACAAAAGACAAATGTTAACACCTGTTGACGGTAATCACTTTAGAAACTCCTGTAACTTATCCATCATTAATGATGATCCGCAGTAAAAAGCTGATCTCTGATGCAGAGACTCAGGTTTTATAGAGAGTAAAGGTATGCGGCCGTCAGAGGCAATTCCTCCAGCCTGCTCCACAATGAAAGCAATAGGGTTGCATTCATAAACAAGCCTCAGCTTGCCGGAAGGGTAAAATTCTCCCGGAGGGTAAAGAAAGATGCCTCCTGCCAGCAGGTTGCGGTGAACATCTGATACCAGCGAGCCAATATACCTGGAGGTATAGGGCCTTCCTTCCTCCCTTATATTCTCCTGGCAATACTTGATGAACCTCTTGACTCCTTCGGGAAATTTGACATAATTCCCTTCGTTGAGTGAATATATCCTGCCAGTGGCAGGCGTTTTTATGTTCGGATGCGAGAGACAGAATTCACCGATGGTAGGATCAAGTGTAAACCCGTTTACTCCGTTGCCTGTCGTATATACCAGCATGGTTGAGGATCCGTAGATAACATATCCCGCAGCCACCTGTTTACTGCCCTCCTGGAGAAAATCCTCGATGCCTGCCTCAACATCACGCTCAGAGACTCTTCTGTAAATTGAAAATATTGAACCTACTGATACGTTGTAGTCAATATTTGATGACCCGTCAAGCGGATCCATGCAAACAATATATTTTCCCTTCATGGCGAGGGAGTCTGTGAAGATGACCTCATTCTGATTCTCCTCGGACGCTATGCCACAACACTCACCGCACGCCTTCAGTGCATCAATGAAGACCTCATCGGCATACCTGTCAAGCTTTTGCTGTTCCTCACCCTGGACATTCTCAATGCCTGACTTCCCAAGTATCTCTACCAGACCTGCCTTGCGCATCTTCGAGTTTACCATCTTGGCTGCCGTGCCGATATGATGTAGCAGGCTTGAGAGTTCTCCCCGGGCATAAAAAAAATCCTTCTGTTTTTTTATGATGAAGTCGTTGAGGCTGACAATATTATAACTGGGCATCCCGCTGTTTGTTATTTGGTTAATATCAATTCACCGGAGGGTAAAAGTATAATAATGGCTAAATTATACATTTGTGCAAACCATTCCTAAAAATGATAGTATATAAATTCAGTGGCGCTTCCGTGAGGGACCAGATTACACTGCCGCCAGGCTTGCCAATATGCTTGATGCTGAAAACGTGGTTGTCTGGAAGGCTGTCCCCGGGATTCACTCAGGATGGTTGTCCGAAGAGACTGAAGAAAGACTCCCCAGGCTGGCCTGGAACGCAGCCTTGTATGCAAAGACCTTACCCAGGTCATTGTATAGCTCAATCCCTAAGACCACTGATTTTGTGACTCTCTGCATGCTGTTGG
>JAQBHM010000432.1:0-3505 GCA_032127795.1 Bacteroidales bacterium
AATTCTTAATTCTTAATTCCAGTCACCGGTCTTTTACACACCTGAATCCCACGGTGGCACATCTGTCGTAACCGGGTGAGATCAGCAGCTGCATCTGGGTCATGTCAAGCTGCTGCGGCCCTCCCTGGATATACCACCAGCTCGAGGTAGGCTTGTAATAACTTCCACCACGTATTATATTAAAATAATAGGCCCCGTTGTACCACACATCATTGGTCATCTGCCACACATTGCCTACAAGGTCAGCAACACCGTATATGCTTTCGCCCTTGGGAAAAGCATCTACGGGAGTAGGTCTGTCAAACCCGTTATTGCATTTAGTGGCATGAAATTCGTTTCCCCATGGCCATAACCTCCCGTCAGTACCCTGTGCTGCCAGCTGCCACTCTGACTCCGTGGGCAGCCTCTTTGACGCCCAGGAGGCATAGGCCCTGGCATCCTCAATAGCAACCCAGACAACAGGATACTTCTCCTGCCCTGTCACAGGCATGCCTTTTTCCCAGTGGCTGAGATAATTTGTTGTGTCTTCGGGGATGTATCTGCTGCTCCTGATAAACTCCAGGTACTCCTCGTTCGTCACCGGATACCTGTCAATGAGAAAACTGTCAGGTCTCTCAATGATCTCCCTGCCCGTGGAAGGATAAGGGATAAACTCATCGTTTGCCGAAAGAGTATATTTTATCTGTGCTGCGGGGACCAAAACCATACCGTCAGGAATTCCTGCAGCGGTTTCAGTCCTGATAACAGAACTTGCAAGCCACGGTTGCCCTCCTGTCAGATTTATCACCCGTTCATCAAGGAGCAAATCGTTGTCTGTCAGTTGCAGTACAATCTTTCCCTCCATCAGGCCAAATATGTTGTCTGTCACCAGGAGGGTATCCAGAGGTGATTTGAGGGTTACAGGAGAGGAATCATATCCTGGGTGACCCTTCCAGAGGGTGATCTCTCCCCTTCTTTCTGAGGCCAGGAGAAGCCTGTTTCCTTTAAGTTCAACCCGGAGAAGCTCAGGAAGAAGTGCAATACAGTCAACGGAGCTCTCCCGGCGGGTTCCGTCATCACGGGGATCCCATCCGGCAGCCTTTGCCGGAACCATGCTACGGTTATTTTTCAGTACAGGATTCAGCTCTTCATGGTTCCATAGTGAAACAAGGTGCTTCCCATCCATCCTGTCAGCCTCAAAGAGAAGGGTATCCACCCCCCTGTGATCCATATTAAGAACTGTAAAGATTGTCTTATCGCCTGAATTCCATTTGTTTACATATATTTTATCAGTTGTAGTACTGACTAGCGGTATCCACTGCCTGTCGAGAAATGCATCACTGTTCTGTCTGAGTATGAATGTCGTTGAGGCGAGGTACTGAAGATCCCTCCGGTATTCATCTCCCCTGCCTCCCGGGCGGAAGAGGTTCAGCTCCGTACCGTAGCCGTTAAAAAATGCAACTGAGATTTCACGGTGAAGAACATCCTCACCCACGTCGGCCACCCTGAAAATAGCAAATTCAGGTTTTATGAGCCTGTTAAGGTTAAGTTCAGGACTCAGGAAGATTGCATTATGCACTCTTCCGGAAATTATGCCCGGCATATCCTTAACAACAGCCATTCCCTCGGAGAGCATTACCACGCCTTTGCGTACGTTGTCTGCAGCCGTCTGCAGCTCACTGCTGGAGTTGCCGCGGGTGTCAAGGACTACTCCGTCGGCTTCGGTCTGGGAAATGAGGTCTGCCATCCCCTGCAGATGGTCTTCCGTCCTGGTGCTGTTATCCCACGGATTATATGCTATAAAAAACCGGCAGTCGTTGAGTTTTGCCTGCCAGCTGATGTTTTTAAGTGATGCCACCCCGCCGGGAAGGTCGCGGTACATATCCCACTGGTTTCTCTCATCAAGACCCAGCCTGGGCCACGTGGGCCATATACCGTAGACGTCAACATGGCCGAAGAGCCGGTTGTACTCTGCAAGAAAATCCGCAAATCCGCTTTTACCGGTAAATCTGTCATAAAACTGTCTGTCCCATGACATCTGCAATATTATCAGATAACTGCTGCGGATCCATTTTAGATCTTCGCGCTGGTAAAGGGAATCATCGAAAGTTGCCAGATCATAGAGATATCTCCTGTTGAACATCAGCCGCATGCCGTCCTGCCATGATCCCTTAAAAATCTCACCGTAAATATTGTATGTCACAGATGCCCCCGGTGGAAGCGTGGTTTCATACCTTGCTTTCGTGCCCTCGCGTACATTAACCCTTCTTGCAATAGCAGTCACAGAGTACAAGCTGTCAGAGTTAAATACTGAGAAGCCTGTCTCCCATGCATTGTCCGGCAGGATGACCCTGACAGGTATCTTTCCGGGTATAAACAGTCGTGCCCTGGCAAGATCCCGCGGACCGTAACCTGTAATATAAACGTTATTCCTGTTTTCAGCAAAGGGTACGATGTCACTTATAATCACCGTATCTCTGCCGGTGTTATTGAATGTCAGCTCAGCCATCCAACCCGGGTGTGAGCCACCGCGTGATGTAAATCCTGCCTCCACCCCACGGGGAAAGATCATTACAAACCTGCTGCCTGTAAGTCCGGCAGCCACATCATCAGATTCATAGTATTTCCCGTTAAGTCTGAAACTGAAGAGAGGTCGCCCCGCAGAGATGGGCACAGATGTGCTGTCATCAAGAATCAGAGTGACAACTTTTGCACCATCATCCTTGACAACACCAATGTTTTCAAGTGACTGTCCCCATGAAACAACAGTAAACACTGTGAGACAGAAAATAATCAAGAATCTCATTTTATGCATTTTGACAACCTGTTCAGTTTCCGCTTTTCCTAATGTAATGAAATGCAATTTAATATATTAATGCAACAAAATGAAAAGCACTGCGTATGAGTATTTAAACAACATTTGTGCATAAATTGATATTATATTACTAATTTTAGGCGTCCGTACAAAGCATCTGATGAAAAGAACTTACCGATATGGCCTTTTCTTCATTATTTTAATCCTTGCAGCAACAATGCTGCTGCCGGGGTGTGCAACATCTAAAAAGAATCCTTACCTGTCCAAGAAAGCGGCTTCGCACATAAACACTTCGCAGCTTGGACGTAACAAGTATTTCTTCTCTCCCAAATACCAGAAGAAACTGTTCAAGTACAAGAAAAAATAAACTATTCTTCGCACAGAATTTTTAGTCCATCCCAGGCCAGGGTTACATTGGCAGGAAGTTCCCTGTTAACATCTGCATGTCTGCCCATCTGATGTCCTATGTGCGTGATGTATGCCTTTCTCGGGGAGACTTCCTCAATAAAGTTTAAAGCTTCGCCGAGACTGAAGTGGGATATATGCTTTTCTTTCCGCCGCGGGCCAGGCCTTGCGTGGGCGTCAGCGCGATTCCCCGCACATGATGCGCGTCGAGTTGTGCTAAGACCTCGATGGAAATTATCCCCTCTTTCGCGTGCAGTAATGAGTAGATGGGCGGCAAATGGGTATCGAACCGTATATCTACGACAC
>JAQBHM010000433.1:0-2950 GCA_032127795.1 Bacteroidales bacterium
CGCCCGTGCCGCATGCCAGTGTCTCATCCTCCACGCCGCGTTCATAGGTGCGCACCCGTAACTTTTCGCCATCGGCCTGAACCAGGTTTACATTTACACCTGGAGGGCAGTACAACGGAGAAAAGCGCAGAGGTTTCGCAAATTTTACCAGGTCAACCTTATCAACATCATCAGTGAAAACAACAAGATGCGGAACCCCTGTATTTAAAAGAAAACCGTCAGGAGTTTTTGTGATGCCATGCACATCATTGATTGACAAAACAATAAGGTCTCCCTGGCGATGGGCGGTATGTGCCCCGTCGCCTGCAAGAAAAGCCAGGTTACTCTTCCCTGTGATGTGTCTCATTGCATATTCAGACGCGCACCTGCCCCCGTTGCCGCACATATTTCCGGAATACCCGTCAGAGTTGAAGTATACCATCTCAAAATCATACCCTTCGTGCTGTTCAATAAGTATCAGACCGTCTGCACCGATACCAAACCTCCTGTCGCACAGCCGGCTAATCAGCCTGCTGTCATTGTGGGCTATGAGTGCGGGTGTATTGTTGATTATGATAAAATCATTGCCGGCTCCTTCATATTTGTTAAAGAGAATTTTCATTGCGTTAAATTGAGGTTAAATATCTTCTCTTCTGAGATTAATAATATTAAAAAAACGAAAATTTGTAAAACAATTAATTAAAAACCGGGTTTAAAGATATAAATCTTTATCGGAGGCACGTAATTTGAGACCAATGACCCGGGAAGGAATAAAATAATAATAACAATAGAGCTATGAAAGGGAAATCACTTATTGCAACACTGTTCATTGCACTTTTTGGAGCATTGGTGGGTCTGTTTATTTACACAAGGTTCCTTGACAGGGAAACATTGCTGCTGGGTACAGACAAGGAGAAGAAAGAGATAGAGGAAAACGCAAGGTATGCAAACCTGGTTCCTCAGAGCGGGGTTAACGATTTTACATTCGCAGCTGAAGCAACAGTTCATGCGGTAGTGCATGTAAAGACTAAAGCAACGGTAGACTACGGGTATAACAATCCGCTTTATGAATTCTTTTACGGTCCCGGAAACAGCAAACCAAGGGAAGTACGGGGTTTCGGATCCGGAGTGATCGTTTCGGAGGACGGATATATTGTGACCAATAATCATGTTATTGAAGAAGCTGATGAGGTTGATGTGACACTTAACGACAAGCGGACTTTTTCTGCGGAGGTACTGGGACGCGATGCGAGTACCGATATAGCCCTCCTTAAGATAAAGGCAACAGGACTGCCATTTGTTAAATTCGGCAATTCTGATGACATCAGGCTGGGGCAGTGGGTGCTGGCAGTAGGTAATCCGTTCAACCTGACATCAACAGTGACGGCAGGTATTGTCAGCGCCAGGGGCAGGAGCCTGAATTTGCTTGACAATCAATACCGCATAGAGTCATTCATACAGACGGATGCAGCTCTTAATCCCGGTAACAGCGGAGGGGCGCTGGTAAATGTCAACGCTGAGCTGATCGGTATCACTACCGCAATTATTTCTCCCAGCGGATCTTATGCAGGAAACTCATTTGCAGTACCTACTTCAATAGTCAAAAAGGTCTATGAAGACCTGAAACAGTTTGGCGAGGTGCAGCGCGGGCTGATTGGTGTGAATATTACAGATGTGACATCAGAACTGGCTGAAGCGGAGAACCTGAAGGAGGTAACAGGAGTATACCTCTCGGGAATCACCCCCAACGGTGCTGCCGAAGAGGCAGGACTGAAGGAAAAGGATGTTGTGGTTGGCGTCAACGGGGAGACTGTTAAAACCACGGCTGACCTCCAGGAAAAAATAAGCCGCTACAGGCCTGGCGACAAGATAGAAGTGTCATACCTTCGCAAGGGCAAGAATGAAAAAGTGAATGTGATACTCCGTAATATTGACGGAGGGACAGGCATCGTTGCAGCAGGATCTTCAACGGCAACAGTTTTCGGAGCCACAGTGGCACCGTTGAGCAGTGCGGAGAAAAGACAATTTAATGTTGACGGAGGCGTTAAGATAACATCCATATCCGAGGGACGGTTTCGTGACCTGGGACTTGGAAGAGGAACAATAATCGTCAGTATCAACGGTCAGAAAGTCAACAATGCCTCAGATATCAGAAAGGCTGGATCAGGGAAGGAAGGACTTGCTTCCCTTGAGGGATATACAACCGACGGTACCTACTTTAAATACCAGACCAGGAGGTAAAGTTGGGAAGCAATTGTAAATATAACATAATCAGGAGGTTGCCTAATGCAATCTCCTGAGTTTATTTCGGGTTTATTGATTTTTGTTTATTAATTATAAAAGGAGTATCTTTGCGAAAATTTTTTCGAAGGGGCAAGAAGCATGAGACAACTAAAAATTACCAAATCCATTACAAACCGTGAAAGTGCCTCGTTGGACAAATATCTGCAGGAAATTGGTAAGGAGGAGTTGATATCGGTTGAGGAAGAGGTAGAGTTAGCACAGAGGATAAAGAAGGGTGACAGAGCAGCTTTGGAGAAGCTCACTAAAGCAAATCTCAGGTTTGTTGTTTCAGTAGCCAAGCAATATCAGAATCAGGGACTCAGCCTCCCGGACCTTATCAATGAGGGTAACCTGGGGCTAATCAAGGCAGCAGAGAAATTTGACGAGACACGCGGGTTTAAATTCATATCATATGCCGTATGGTGGATCAGGCAGTCTATTCTTCAGGCTCTCGCTGAGCAGTCGAGGATAGTACGTCTGCCTCTCAACCAGGTCGGTTCTCTCAATAAGATCAACAAGGCCTTTGCACGTTTTGAACAGGAGAATGAGCGCACGCCGTCACCTGAAGAGCTGGCAGAGGTTCTGGATCTTCCAAAGGAAAAAGTGGCAGACACCCTTAAGGTATCTGGTCGTCACGTATCTGTTGATGCACCTTTCGTGGAGGGTGAAGACAACAGCCTGCTGGATG
>JAQBHM010000434.1:0-2896 GCA_032127795.1 Bacteroidales bacterium
TATATAAGGGTGAGCGGAAGAGACTGCTCAGCTACATACAGAAGAGGATACCTGTCAGGCTGGAGGCGGAGGATATATTGCAGGATATCTTTTATCAGCTTACCGTTGGCTTCAGCGACATAAGGAGACTGGAAAGCCTGACAGCGTGGCTTTACAGGGTGGCTGACAACCGCATTACTGACCTTTACCGGAAGAAGAGAGCTGTGAGTGTCAGTTATAACGTGAAGGCAGGCAATGACGAAGGAGGTCCGCTAACGCTGGAAGAGATACTCCCTTCGCTGGGCTCAACACCTGAGGATGATGAAATAAAGGAGATGATATGGGAAGCCATTGAAGAGACATTGTCAGAGTTGCCTGAAGAGCAGAGAAGTGTTTTTGTTGCCAATGAGTTTGAGGATATGAGCTTCAAGGAAATATCTGAAAGAACCGGTACTGGAGTCAATACTCTCATCTCGCGGAAACGATATGCTGTACTGGCTCTCAGGGAGCGACTGACTGAATTGTATAAACTGTTAAAAAATGAATAGTATGAAAGCGTTAAAAATTTTGAAGTATGCAGGTTTCGGGGTCCTGGGCCTTGGTTTTGTGGTGCTGGTGATATTTGGTGTCATGGCACTCTGGAACTGGCTGATACCTGAATTATTCCACGGGCCGGTCCTTACTTTCTGGCAGACGGTCGGGCTGTTCCTGTTGTCCAAGATATTGCTTACCGGGATTGCTCCCGGTTCGTCACATCAGGGCAAGAAAGAGTGGAGGAAGAAATATCACACAAAATATGGTCGTGACTGCGGTGAAGGTGATAAAGTGATCACTGCAGAAGAGGTGTAAAAGAAAGAGGCTGTCTCAAAAGGAGGCAGCCTCTTCTTTTAATATTTATCTGGCTATGTAAACTGCGGGGTCATTTTTTTATTCCCATCTCCTCAAGGAGGAACCCTGCCTTGCCGAATTTCTCAGTCACGAAAAGGACATATCTGAAATCGACAGAAATGCAGCGTTGCATGTTATAGTCATATTGCCAGTTGCTTGTCATGGCCTCCCAGTTTCCATCGAAGGCAATGCCTATGATCTCGCCCCTGGCGTTCATCACCGGGCTGCCGCTGTTACCACCGGTGATATCGCACTGGTTGAGGAATGCAATGGGGACGTCGTTCAGCTCAGGGTCACTCCATCGTCCAAAGTCTTTCGCCTGCTCAAGTTTCACCAATGCCGGCGGTGCATCAAACGGTGTTTCGCCGGTGTTTTTGTCCACCATACCCTGTAGTGTGGTAAAAGGATAGTACCACACTGCATCGGCAGGTTTGTACCCTTTTACTGGCCCCCAGGTGAACCTGATGGTGCCACTTGCGTCAGGGTATATTGCAGAGCCCTTCCACTCATACAGGGCTTCAAGGTAGTCTTTTCTTAAGGCTGTGACATTGGCCCCGAATGCATTGCTGATCTTTGCTATCTCTTCAGACATCGGGTAGATGCCAGCCGCAATCCGTATAAACGGATCATTGGTGTTTTCAATCTCCGCTGCCGATTTGCCTATCAGGCTCTTTGCAAACTCGGGATCTTTCAACTTTGAAGTTTTATACGCTTCTTCAACCCATGCTTCCGGATTTCCATTTGCTTCGCTGTAAATGAACCCGAGTCCGGATATGCGCTGGTCTTCAGGCAGAGCCTGTGCCATCTTAAGCACCCTCAGCAACATAGCTTTGTCAACAGGCTCATAGTAATCATTATATGTGTAGGTCAACCCTTCAGCAAACTCCTTCAGTGCTTCCTCAGTAAGCCCCGGTTGCCTCTCTTCCACCGGTTTTTCAAACTCCATGGCTATTCCATATATCTGGCTTGCGACACCGGTCATTGTTCCCGAGAGGCCCTGCAGGATATTGAAAATGTTATCCCTCTCCTTGTTTCTGGCAAGTATATCATACTGTGCCTTTTCCTTTTCAAGGATACCGGCGTACTTCGCCTTGCTCTCCGGGGTGCTTTTAGCCCATGCCATGAACTCCTTTTCAAAGTCAATTTTTTTCTGCAGAAAATTGGTTTTTGTCATCCCGTTGATGTTACCCTCATAGTTCTTCATGGCATTGGCAAGTCCCCGGGAGAGGGAGGCTACCTTAAGCTTCCCGGCAGGATCATTTTCAGTGAGATCTTCACATAGCTTGATGATCGCCCTGAAATTGCTGACAGAGAAAGGATAGTTCTCCCTGAGGTTCCAGCCAACAGAGTTTGAAGAGCGATACCGGGTGGTGAAGCCGGGGTACCCGATGATGAAGTGAAAATCACCATCATCAAGGTCACCCATTGCCGGCTTAAGCCATACCTCCGGTTTGAATGGCACATTCTCAGCATTGTATTCCACCCCTTTACCCTGGGGACTCACATAGACTCTCATAAAAGAGAAGTCGCCTGTATGCCTTGGCCACATCCAGTTATCGATCTCTCCACCGTAGTTTCCTATGGATGATGGTGGGGAATATACAATACGTATATCCTTAAAGACTTTATAGGTGTACATGATGTATTGCTTCCCCTCAAACTGGGAAACAACCTGAGCCTCCTTATCAATATCCTTTACTTTTACAGCTTCAGTCATTTCGGCGATCCTGGCATTCACTTTCCTGGCTTTTTCAACCGGATCGGCTATCCCTTCAGCGGCAGAAAGGACCTCAGCAGAAACATCTTTCATTTCGAGCATCAGGTATGCCTGGTACCCCGGTGCGTTTATCTCTTCAGAGCGTGTTTTGGCAAGATAGCCGTTAGAGAGAAAGTCGCTGCTTACACTTGAAGCTCTCTGCAGTGCAGTATATGCCACGTGATGGTTGGTAACCACCAGTCCTTCAGGTGAGACAAAAGAAGCAGAACCGCCACCGAGCTGGAGGATAGCATCTGCCAGGCAGGGCTGTCC
>JAQBHM010000435.1:0-3707 GCA_032127795.1 Bacteroidales bacterium
CTGTTCTTATGTTGATTCTTGAACTTCCGCCGTGGTTGTGTTCAATTGTTATGTCACGGAACAACACGACCTTCCCTCCCACATCTGTAATCCTTCGGCACAGGTCAACATCCTCATAGTACATCCAGTAATCATCGTCGAAGCCACCTGCAGCTTCAAAATCAATCCTCCTGATAAGGATTACGGAACCTGATACCCAGTCGGGGAACCATACTGACCTGTCTTCCGGATCAGTTTTTACAGCTGATGAGCCCCTGATCAGCCTCCCTGCCGCTCTCTGAAAGCCCGTCAGGTTCCATAACGACGGAAAAACACCCCAGGCAATGCTTTCTGTTCCGTTCTCCCGCACCTGTCTGCAAGAACATAATGTAAGGCTGTGATATTTCCCTGCCTCATGAAACATTCTTTCCAATGCCTCAGGAGTCACTACGGTATCAGGATTCAGGAAGAGCAGGTACTCACCCGAAGCATGAGAAGCCCCGAGGTTACATCCGTTTGCAAAACCACCGTTCACTTCATTATGCAGAAATGTAAACTGCGGATACTGCTTCTGAATCTTTTCAATTCCCTCATCTTCAGAGCAGTTGTCGGTTATTATTACCTCGGCAGTAACCTTGCCGCCTGCTGCCTTAGCCAGAGATGCCAGGCACAATGCAAGGCGCTCTGCCCCTTTATAGCTCACAATTATTACTGAAATATCTGCCATGCCCATGAACCGGTATCAGATATCAAATTAAGGAGTTCCGGGCAGCTTTTCCAAATCCTGCCCCTAAAACTATATATTTGTATTTGCCAACGTAGAGATTTTCACATAAACCATTCCCGTCATGCGGTATTTTAGAAACATCAGAACTCTTATCTGTTTAGTACTTATAAGTCAGAATGTCTCAGCACAGGTTGCCGGAGATGAGCTTCTCCTCAGGCATTTTCATTCTGTTACCAGCGAAGAGATTGCAGGGTGGATGACTCTTTTATGTTCTCCGGAATATAACGGCAGGCTTGCCGGCACCCCGGAGTATCTCGCATCAGCTGAGTGGGTGGCAGGGAACCTGGCAGCCTGGAACATAAAACCTGCCGGAGACAACGGTTCATATTTCCAATGGTTCGGTCAGCCATATACTGTGGTGAATGACCCGGGCGCCCTGGAACTCCGTCTGGCTCAGAAAGACGGCACAACCATCATAAAAAGCTATACTGTGCCAGGTGATTACTACCCAGGCATGAACTCCGGCAGCGGTGAAGTGACGGCTGAAGTGGTCTTTGTCGGCTATGGCGTCACTGCCCCTGAGTTAGGCTATGATGACTATAAGGGTATTGACGTGAACGGGAAGATCGTTTTAATGAACCGGGATGTCCCGTATAAGGATGTCCGCAATCCTGAATATTCCAGGTGGGTCAGCTATTGCTACCATCAGTACAAGGTTGAAAATGCGGCCGCACATGGTGCCATTGGAATGCTTTATATAGAAGGCAACAGTGCCAATCCCAACATCTCTTACGTTGAAAAGATGATTGTATGCGGCATAGGACCTACTCCGCTGAATGATCTGTTTGCCGGAACAGGAAAAACCAATGCATTAGTCCAGGCTCAGATTGACAAATCATTCAGACCGGCCTCCTTTGCTACCGGTAAGAGTATGACCATGAAGGCCAATACAACCCGTCATCCCGAAGGACGCACCTGTAATGTTGCAGGTATCATAGAGGGATCAGACCCGCAGTTGAAAGATGAGGTTATCATAATAGGCGGTCACCTTGACGCAGTAGGTAATGCCGGCGGTAAGCCCGTTGCCGGTGGCCTTGACAATGCCAGCGGAGTTGTAGATATAATGGCTGCCGCAAAAGCACTGGGGCAGTCAGGGATAAAAATGAAACGCACGGTGATGTTCCTGTTCATCGGCGGTGAGGAGACGGGCCTGCGGGGGAGCACCCTGTACGCAAAAAACCCGCTCTTCCCCAAAGAAGAGACAGTTGCCTATATAAACCTTGACATGGTCGGCAACGGCACAGGGCTGGCGGTAAGCGCCTCCGAGAGCTGCAAAGGGCTGACAGGGTATTTCACTGATGCCAATGACAGGTTTATCCACAGGCCGATGAGAACCTCCGTCTCTTCAGGTTCATTCTACGGAAGGCCTCGCAGTGACGGGCTTGTATTCCTGGCAGAAGGCTTCAGAACAATGAACATATCAACAACCAACGCTGTAAAACCAGTCTATTATCATCTTCCCGCTGATGATGAGACAGCCGTTACAGTTGAGATTATGGAGGATGTTGCAAAGCTTTTATACCTTGGTATCATTGAGATGGCAAATGCCGAAAATCCGGCATACTGATCTTTACAAAAATAGACCATGGCCCACAAAGTATTATTTATCAGTGATCTGTCACGAGCTCCTTTTACATCAGTGGCCGACAGAATGCTGGTAAAGGGGCTTCATCAGCTGGGTGTTGAGATAACTGTTGTAACACCGCGGTCCACACCCGAGACAATTGAAATTGAAAGAGAAGGGATTAAAGTCGAATACCTGCCCCTGGAGAAAAAGATCAGTCTGAAAGGTATCAGAAGGTTGCGTGAGTTACTTACTGAAGGTGATTTTGACCTGCTGCACTGCACATACAGCAAGGCCATTACAAACGGCATTATAGCAGCAAGAGGGATAAGAGTAAAGTTTGTAACCTATTACGGTTCTCTCAGCCTGCACTGGCATGATCCTTCGGCCTGGCTTGCCTTTCTCAACCCGCGTATTGACAGAATAATATGTGCAAGTGATGCCGTGGAGGCTCATGTGAAAAAACAGCTGCCAGTCAAACGCAGGGACAGGACGGTCCGCATTTACAGGGGCTATGACCCTTCGTGGCTTGAGGGAATCAAACCTGTCAGTCGTGAAGCGCTCGGAGTCTCAGCTGACGACTTCCTGATCTGCACAGTAGGCAATCTTCGTAAGGTTAAGGGAGTGAAATATCTCATTGAGGCGATACGGTACATCCCGGAAGATATCCCCATCAAAATATTGCTTGTCGGTTCAGGGACAGACTCGGAAGAGACCCGCAGGCTTGTTCGAAAAACCGGAAGAGCTGACAGTTTCATACTTCAGGGCCACGTTCCACTCTCTCCTGCATATGTGGCACCATGTGACCTTTACATACAGCCCTCGCTCAGCGAGGGGCTCGGAAGAGCAATATCTGAGGCTATGTGCCTGGCAAGGCCTGTAATAGTAACAGACGGTGGCGGCGCCAAAGAGTTTTTCGCTGCCGGAGATAACGGACTGGTGGTAAAAAAAGGATCACCCCGGGCAATTGCAGAGGCTGTCACAGATTGCTATAAAAACAGGAACTCCCTCAGCCTAATGGGGAACAAAGCGAGGGAGTCCATCATGACCACGTTCAATTTTAAACATACTGTCAGTAAGACTTATGATGTTTATTGTGAACTGCTCAGATGAGCATATTATCTTACAACCAGCTTGATATCAAGCGTAAATTCATCACTTATGGCCGCGTCACCAATATTCGGGAAAAATTTTCCTGAACCGTATCTTACATCAAAAAGAGAGCGGTCAACGGTGACCTTTGCTGACCATATAGTGATCCCACCAGACTCTGATGACATGGCTGTAAACTCAACAGGATTCGTGGCTGCCTTGATCGTCAGATTGCCTTTAACCTTTAGTGTGCCATCAGAAGATAGAGTGCTGCCTGTTATTACC
>JAQBHM010000436.1:0-2731 GCA_032127795.1 Bacteroidales bacterium
GCTGAGCTCCGTAAAATCCTTTGAAGGATGGACCCACAAGTTTTGATCCGTCAAGGGAATGACATGCAAGGCACCCTGTGTTCCTCAGTAAGACAAGTCCTTCAGGCTCAGGCACATTGGAGGCGCTTTTCATCTCTTCAAGCCATCTGTCAAACTCATCCTGGTCAACAATACGCGATTTGGCTGTCATTGCCGAATGCAATAGCCCGCAGTATTCAGTGCACAGTATCTCATAATCACCGATGTAGTTTGGAGTGAACCACAGGTAGTTGTTGTATCCGGGTATCACATCTTCCTTGACCCTGAAGGCCGGGATAAAAAGACTGTGGTTCACGTCTTCCGATACGAGATCAAGCTTCACCGGCCTGTTGACCGGAAGCACCAGTTCCTTTGACTTAATGCCGTTGCCATAATCAAACTCCCATTCCCACATCCTGCCTATTGCCGTTATCTTCATGGCATCAGCCGGAACCCTGCGCATAGGGGCGAAACCTTTCCACCCGATCCAGAACATGAGTATTACAAGTATAAGTGGAACAACAGTCCACAATATCTCCAGTTTAATGCTCCCAGAGAACTGCCTCGGTACTTTTCCCTTTTTCCTGGAAAAGTGGATCACCGTATAGATCATGAACCCGGTGATCCCTATTATAAAAATAAAGGCGATAATGAAAATAAACAGGAATGCCCTGTCTACTCCTTCTGCCAGATTTGATGCTCCTGAAAACATGATTCTACTTTTTTATCTGAAATAGTAATCTACGAATGTAATTATTATCACCAGCGCATACAGGACAAAGACTCCCGTAACCATGAGCTTCATAAAACGGCTCTCATATTTGAGGTGCATAAAGTATGTTATTACTGTTCTCACCTTGATACTGGCTATTACCAGGGCAATCACCACCGCAAGAGAACCGAAGTGAAATCCGGTAACCCACACTGATATGGCAGTGAGGGCGAGCAATACCGCCAGTACAATTGCCAGCGATGAATAACTTGATATGTGTTTTTCCTCGTGTTTCATTGCGGCGTTTATGTTATAAGGTATAAAAGAGGGAAGAGGAAAATCCAGATCAGGTCAACAAGGTGCCAGTAAAGAGCACTGTTCTCAAGCATGAGATAGCGTTCCATATTAACAGCACCAGACCTGATCTTAACAGCATTGATACTCAGCAGAACCATCCCAATAAGCACATGCAGGGCATGCAGTCCGGTCATCATAAAATAGAGTCCGAAGAACAACAACTCTCCTCTGGGCATATTTTTCAACACCTCAGACCCGGGGTAGATCTGGAATTCAAACTTGTGCGACCATTCAAAATACTTGTTGACCATGAAGACGGCAGCAAGTACCAGTGTTATCAGCACAAGGAAAAGAGCCAGCTTCCGGTCTCCCTTTTGAACAGCTGTGAGTGACATTGCTACTGTCATACTGCTTACCAGCAGAACCACAGTATTTAGTGTTCCGATAAAAGCATTCAGTTCAGCAGCCCCTGAATGAAAGTCTTCGGAATACTTAGCCCTGAAAATTGCATATACAAGGAACAGCCCTCCGAAAAGAAATAACTCGGTGAACAGGAATATCCACATGCCCAGCTTGCCTGTCTCGCTGTCTGTATGTTCAGTATGTTGTATATCTGCTGACATAGTGCCGCCTCTATTTATCTTCTGAATAGTCATTGAACATGTAAGGTTTTGACGTTATCTCGGGGATATCATCAAAATTCTCATGCGGGGGAGGAGAGGGGATCTTCCATTCAAGAGTCACACCTTTCCACGGGTTGGCAGGTGCAATGGCTCCCCGGCGTGCTCCGGCAACAAGATTGTAAACCATCAGAATCAGTCCGGGAATAAGAATAAAAGCCCCGATAGTAGATATAAGGTGACCTGTATGGAACTGGGGCAGATAATCGTATGCCCGCCTTGGCATTCCCTGTATCCCGATGATGAAAAGCGGGAAATAGAGGAGGTTAAAACCGGTAAAAATAATGCCCCAGGCAATATTGGCCACCCTGAAATTGTACATCCTTCCGTACATCTTGGGTAACCAGTAGTGGATCGCAGCAAAGAAGGCAAAACCCATACCTCCGAATATTATATAATGGAAGTGAGCCACAACAAAGGCAGTGTCATGCGTCTGAACATTGGTGGCCAGGGAACCCAGCACCAGCCCGGTGAAACCTCCGATCAGGAACAGGAAAATGAACGATATGGCATACAAAAGTGGTGGCTTCAGGTCTATAGACCCTCCATACATTGTTGATATCCAGTTAAATACTTTTATGGCACTGGGTATTGCTACAAGGAATGTAAGGAATGAAAAGAACCACCTGGCATTGTAACTTATCCCCGAGGTGAACATATGATGCCCCCAGACAAAATATCCTACAAAAGCAATGGCAAGACTTGAAACTACAATGGCTCCGTAGCCGAAAACAGGCTTTTGGCTGAATGTGGGGAAGATCTCAGTAACAATGCCCATAGCCGGAAGTATCATTACATATACTGCCGGGTGTGAGTAGATCCAGAAGAGATGCTGGTAAAGCACGGGGTCGCCGCCCAGTGCCGGGTCAAAGAAGCCTATATTCAGAACTCTCTCCGCAATTACCATCAGGAGTGTGATGCCGATAATAGGCGTGGCAAGTACCTGTATCCATGCAGTGGCATACAGAGCCCACGGAAAGAGAGGCATCCTCATCCATTTCATCCCCGGAGCCCTCATCCTGTG
>JAQBHM010000437.1:0-9893 GCA_032127795.1 Bacteroidales bacterium
GAGACCCTGACTACCTGGCGGTTGCCACTGCGAAGGCTATTGAGGCTCTGTCAAAGAACCCGAAGGGCTTTATCCTGATGGTGGAAGGGTCACAGATAGACTATGCCGGTCATGATAATAATATTGAAAATAATATTAATGAAGTCATTGATATGGACCGGGCCGTGGCTGTCGCCTATGAATATGCCGTGAAATCAAAGAACACACTGATAGTGGTAACAGCAGATCATGAAACGGGAGGCCTGACTTTAACCGGAGGTAATATTCAGAGCAAGGTTGTTAAAGGCTCGTACTCATCAAAAGGGCACACCGCAGTGATGGTTCCGGTATTTTCATTCGGACCCGGCTCTGAAGCTTTTACAGGCATTCAGCAGAATACCGCTCTGTTTGATGACTTTGTCACCCTGCTCTCACTGAAGCAAAAATGACGGATGGCTGACGGCAAAAATAAAGATGAAGGCTACCTTCTGCCTATTGTTGAAGAGTTTTATTCAATCCAGGGTGAAGGATGCAATACAGGCAGGGCAGCTTACTTTATCAGGATTGGCGGGTGCGATATAGGTTGCCGCTGGTGTGATACGAAGTTCGCATGGAATGCTGACCTTCATCCCATGGTGGAGATTGATAAGATCACCGGGAATGTTTTGAGTTGCCACGCTGATTCAGTGGTCGTTACCGGCGGAGAACCATTGATGTGGGATCTGAACCATCTCTGCAGCCGCCTGAGCAGCCATGGAATAAAGACCTTTCTGGAGACTTCCGGAGCCTATCCGCTGACCGGCAGGTGGGACTGGATCACTCTCTCGCCCAAAAAGGGCATGCCTCCACTGCCGGACATATGGCTGAAAGCAGATGAGCTGAAGGTCATCATTGAGGATGGCACTGATTTTGAGGATGCTGAAGAATACAGTCTGAAGGTAAGCCCGCACTGCCGCCTGCTCCTTCAGCCTGAATGGAGCCGCTATGAGAAGATGATAGGTGTTATTACAGAGTATGTAAAGAAAAATCCAAGATGGTCTGTATCATTGCAGGCTCATAAGTTTATGCATATACCGTAAATGAACCTGAAAGGCACACTTATTATATTTCTCCTCCTTTTCCTTACGGTGCCTGGCGTAAGGAGCCAGGATCTGCATACCAGGTCGAACAGGGCGCTGAAATTTTATGACCTCGGCAAAAGGGACTATGAAATGCTTTATCATGACCGCGCTGAGAGAAATCTGTTACAGGCAGTTGAAGAGGACAGGAAGTTTTATGAAGCACATCTTTTACTCGGCCAGCTGTACAGTGATCAGGGAGAGTGGCAAAAAGCAATAATCCATTATCGCTCCGCCATTTCCATTGACTCCCTGTATTTTACGCCGGCCCTCTACAGCCTTGGCCGTGCCGAGATGCGCACCGGCAGATATGCGGCTTCAAAATCACATCTTGAGGCTTTCCTGAAACAGCCGAAAATATCTTCAAAATTGAGGGCGGAAGCAGAAAAATATATTTCAAACTGCATTTTTGCACTCTCTTACAATGGAAACTCGAATCACTATTTCCCAAAGAGTGTGGGAGACTCAGTCAATACCAGTCTCGATGAGTACTGGCCATCTGTCACCGGTGACGGATCTGAGCTTATCTTTACGCGTGAGGTTAAAAGGGCAGGCGGGTACGGCCGTGACAGGCAGGAGGATTTCTATATCAGCAGGTGGTCAGACGGCTACTGGGGTACTGCCAAAAATGCAGGGGCACCTCTCAACACTGCAGGCAATGAGGGTGCTCAGTCAATCTCCTCTGATGGCCGGTCAATGTATTTCACCGCCTGCGATCGCAATGACGGCCACGGAAGGTGTGATATTTATTATTCAGTATTCGACGGCAAAAGATGGTCACCTGGAATAAATGTAGGATCACCGGTAAACAGCCAGTACTGGGAGTCACAGCCTTCAATTAATGCAAACGGGAAAATGCTGTTTTTCGTGAGCAACAGACCCGGCGGAATGGGAGGGATGGATATATGGTACTCGGTAGGAAAAACTAACGGAAAATGGAATACCCCGGTCAATCCCGGAAAAACAATCAATACTGCAGGTGATGAATTTTCGCCGTTCATTTATTTTAACGGAAAGACACTCTATTTTTCTTCAGACGGAAGAGAGTCTTTCGGGGGTTTTGATATCTATTCCACAACGCTCAATCCAGACTCAACCTGGACTCAACCTGTGAACCTGGGACCATCGGTAAACACTGCTTCAGATGAGACCGGACTTGTCATCGAGTCTTCAGGCTTACGGGCTTTCTTTTCTTCAGTCCAGGATAAATCAAAAGGGAAAGACATATTCTTCATTGATCTTCCGGAAAAAGTGCGTCCTGAAGCGGTGTCATACCTGAAAGGAACTGTCATTGACAAGGGTAGCGGAAAGCTCCTGGAAGCAAGGTTTGAGCTTACTGACCTTACCAACAGAAGGATTGTTGAAGCTTCGCGGACTGATAACAACGGTGAGTTTTTCGTTTGTCTTCCTTCAGGATGCAGTTATGGTCTTAATGTATCTGCTGACGGATATATGATCTTTTCCGAGAACTTTGATTTTGTAAAAGGATATTCTTCTGCAGAACCGTACCTGAAAACAATAAAACTAAATAAGATCAGAAAGGGAGAATTCATGAGAATGTATAATGTGTTTTTTGATACTGACTCATGGAAATTACTTGAATCATCAATACCTGAGCTTGAAAATCTGCTCGAGTTCCTGACAGTAAACAGTACCGTGGTGGTTGAGGTAGGAGGGCATACAGATTCTGACGGTACTGAAGAGCACAATCAGATACTCTCAGAAAACAGGGCCAGAGCAGTCAGGGAATACCTTGTAAAACGGGGCATTGCTCCTGAAAGAATATTTTCACATGGTTATGGAGAATCAAAGCCTGTATCGGATAATATAACAGCGGCAGGAAAGAGGCTCAACCGAAGGACAGAGATCACGATCCTTACGGAAGGGGTAAACTAAGTATGGGGGCTTGTGGCCCCCAACTCAGACATTTGATAGACAGCAAATCGATTCCGATTATTTAGATTGCAATCCTGTTACCGGTTACGGAGTCTGAAAGAAATGTTAACCCTGAACTCTCCTTTACCGGAAAAGATAAAAAGACTGATGTTCCTCCGGCTTCGTTGGCTTCAACCCTGATGGAGCCTTCTAATGCCGTTATTAAATTTCTGGCCAGGATTAGGTTCATAGCGGAATAGGTATCCTGACTTTCGGAATAATGGATCTCAGGATTGTCGGAAAGAAGCAGTTCCCTGCTTAAAGTCAAACCCTGGCCAGAATCTTTTATGTAATAAGTGATTTTACCATCTCTGTACAAGCACCCCAACTTTATAAACCCTGAAAAAGTATGGTCCAGTGCGTTCCTGAAAAGGTTATTAAGGATCCTGTTGATCCTTGACAAATCCATTCGGAGCATAAGTTCGCCCGGAAGATCATCTTCCTGTATCAGGATGACATTATTCCTGCCCTTTTTCCTCATTAAAACCCTGAATTCTGAGGTGAGGGTTTCGAATGCCTTGCCTGCATCGCAAACTTTTGGCTCTTCCCTGGTTGATGATGTTTCAAGTGCAGCAGTGTCAAGAAAGTTTTCAAACAAACCTATCAGCTGCTCACACGACATAATAATCTGTTCTGAGAACTCACGCTTTTCAGTATCGCTGAATCTGCCGTTGTTCATCAGGTATGAGAAGGCAACAATTGCATTCATCTGTGTACGCACCTCATGAGATACCCCTGCGATTATGTCAGGTTTTTTTAACATCTGATTGCCTTTGTTTTGCCCTTGGACATTGTTTAGACTAACATCTTTATATGTATTCCGAAGAATTTCAAACATAGTTTTACTCTTAAGGTCTGACCCTTAGTTAAGTCTCTTTGCCAGTTTTTTCGCATCCTTGTTGTACCTGCTCCTGGAAGCAGCAATGAGCTCAAACTGTCTTAATGCTTTATCTGTCTGCTCATTCATCATGTAGCAGAGGCCCAGATACCAGGCTGCATCCTCGAGGTATAGGTTGTCATTCTGTTGCAGGACCTTTGTGAAAGAACCGCTTGCAGCCGGATAGTTCTTTACCTCCATATTTGCCATCCCGTGCATGAAAACTGATTCCATGTTATTCTGTTCTGTCATCAGTACCTGCTCGAGATACCCTATGGCTTTCTGATATTCATGAGCCTGGTATGACTCCAGTGCATTCGCCATAAGTGTATTATTGTCAGCGCTAACCGAACGGACTGATGCCGGAGTTATATACTGAGCGTAATATTTAATGTACAGCTTGTCACTTGAGGTCTCCCTTAATGTAAAGTAGAGTGCCGCTGATATTAATGCCATGAATGCCACTGCTGCAGCATATTTTGACACCTTGACTGCGGTTTTCCGGACTGACCCCGATGAACGCTTCTTCATTTCAATGGCATTAAGCTTGCCCCTGAGCTGAAGAATACTCCTGTCAGTCAGCAGCTCGTTTGTCCGGCGCCTGAGTTCCACCTCCCTTGCCAGTGCCGGATTATCATGCATTTCGCCAAGCAACCATTTCTCCTCGGCCTTGCCTGCTGACCCACTGAGATAATTCTCAATGGTGTCATTGATGTTAATAGTCTTCATTTATATCTATGTTTTTATTCTTCTCATCTTTAATATACTGTTAACCAATATCATAACAATTAATTATCTCTTTGTTCTGATATGACCTGCAACTTACAATACATGTTGCCTGTATCACCCAGGTGTGCCTGCCCGCAGGCAACAGACCTGAAATAAATATTTCCGGAATGACAGTCCTTTTGACTGCCCGGGATTATTAAAACTCAATAATTACCGGGGGACGGGTCGGACCTGTTTCAGGCATAAAAGCAACACCGTTTCCACCACGTACATTGATCATTTCTTCATTTGAAAGAACGAATTCAGCAAAAATTTCAGGGTTCAGGGTTTTCATAATTTTGTTTTTATAATTAATAATTCAGGGTTTTTAAAATCACTTTACATCGTACATGTCAGAAACACCCCATTTGTGACATGAAAAAATGAACTTTTTTTTAAAAAAATCACATGTGATTGACAATCAGCACCATAAAATGATTGATTTTCTGTGTCACACAATTATTGATTAGTTTTTATACTTTTACATCCGGAAAGAAAGAAGAACCTTCCTGATGAGGCGTTTACGTCATATATTTTACCTTATTGCTATTTTTGTGACCCTGCCTGCGGGCGGAAATGCAATTGCTGTACAGGAATCACCGGAGAGACTAAGAATGCTTGTTGAGGAGCTTCGGATGTCATTGGAAAAGGGTATCGAACCTGAACAGACAGTAATACTGGTAGAACAGATTGATGAAATATTATCAGACATTAGTATAAGTGATACTCTTCTGCTCTCAGATGCACACTTTTATACTGGAGTATCTCTCTTAAACCGGAGCAGGTACCACCAGGCACTCGAAAGATTATCAGCTTCTGCAAGTCTGAGAGAAGCATTGAATGTTTTTGACATTCGCTACGCGTATTGCCTGAGCAATATGTCAATAGCATGGTTTAAGGTAGGGGATTATCCACAGGCTCTCGATATCGGGGTCAGGGCAATGACTGCTAAAAGAGAAGCTGCAGGAAAAGACTCGGTAGCGCTTGTCTCCAATTACCTCAATCTTTCAAGTATTTATCTGGAGCTCAATGAGCCCACTAAAGCAATAAAAACGGCTGAGAAGGGTCTGGTAATATCAAGAAACAATAACGGCAGAGTGTCTGCTTCCACAATCGCTGACCTTTACCAGGTAATAAGTCTCAGCCTTTTAAGGACTTCTGAATTTATAAATGCCCTTTCATATGCCAGGCAGGCATTGAGCCTGTATGATCTTGAGAGTTATCCGGGAGAGTCAATGTTACTGATGCTTAATACTATATCGCAGATGTACATAAAACTTGGCCAGCCGGAGGAGGCTGAGAAGTACATCGTGAGGGGTATTAAAAAGATCAATAAGGACAACCTGTCTGACAACTATCTCCTGTACATCAATTATGCAGATTTCCTTGCTGAAAACAGTCGGACTGAGGAGGGTGAGAAGGTCCTGCTGGAGGGATTGAAAAATGTCAGGGAGGCTTTTGGCGACGGCAGCAGGGAATACATCTTTATGCTGGCTTCCAACGCTTCATTTATCAATAAAGCTACCGGAAACGGCCCCAGGGCACTTGAGATTTACAGGGAGTGCTTTCCCTATATCGAATCTCATCAGTGGGATGCCTCGCTTAAAAGATCTATCCTTACTGACTATGCCCTGGTATTAATAGATGAAGGAAGGAATCTTGAAGCCCTGGAGACCCTTGATGATGTACTGGGTGAAGATGCTGAAATTGAAGGATCGTCTCAACCGATTGTTAACGAATTATATGAAGCTGGATCTTCACAGATCACTCTTGAGGCGCTTTCCCTCAAATATAAGGCTCTGAATGTCCTCGCAAGGGAAACAGGAAATAACGGCTATATCATCCAGGCTATAGAAACAGGCAAAGATCTGATATCACTTTATGACAGGTTTAGAATGGGAGTGAGTGAAGAGGAGAGCAGGAATTATCTTAGCGCCGATGCCAGGGAATATTATACCGGCATCATTGAAAACTATCACTCACTATATAAGAATAACCATGATCCTTCGTTGCTTGAAGCAGCATTTGAATATTCAGAAAGAAGCAAGGTAGCCGGCTTTCTGGCTTCTATCCGTGAAGTAAATGCCACGCGCTTTTCAATTCCTGCGGATCTGGCTCTGCTTGACACTGACATCCTGAAAAGAATAGGATTGTACCGGGAAATAATCAGTACTGAAAAAGAAAAGGCTCATCCTGATTCTCTTAAAATTGTTACCTGGGAGAGAATATCCTTCGGTCTGCTCAGGTCCAGGGATTCACTTATCAATATTTTTGAAGAAAGATACCCGGCTTATTATACGCTGAAGTATAAAACTGAAATAACCCCTCTTGACAGGGTGAAGAAGGTCATAGGGAGGGAAGCCAATCTTTTGAGTTATGTTCTTACAGATACTGAGCTATTCATTTTTGTAGTGAACGGACGGCATACGAAGGTGATAGCAACCAATGTTGATTCGTTGTTTTACTCGCGTCTTGGCCGTTTCAGGGAGATACTTTCCATACTTCCTGAAAAAACGTCTGTGCGGGAGCCTTTCAATGAATACATGGATCTTGCATATGAGCTTTACAGGGTGCTTCTGGAACCGGCAGTACCTTACCTTAAAGGTGATAAGATCGTCATCTCTCCTGACAACATACTTTCTTACCTGCCTTTTGAGACTCTGGTTACAGGTAAATACCGCAGCGATGAAGTTCTTTACCGCGATGCACCTTTTGCCCTTAAGAAGTACAGGTTCTCATATATTTATTCAGTCACTCTTTCTGCCGAGACTCAAAAGAGAAGCAGAAGGTTTGTGAATGATCTGGTTGCGTTTGCACCCTCGTATGAGGATATGGTTATATCAGATTCTCTTCTGATGCTTTACCCCAATCTCCGTGGAGGTATTACAAATCTTCCGTATGCCATAGATGAGGCCCGGGATGCCCTTAGACAGTGCGGTGGAAAGGCGTTTGTTGAAAGTACGGCTACAGAGGAGGCATACAAGTTGAATGCCCCGTATTTCGACATTATTCACCTGGCAATGCATACCCTGGTTGATGATCTGCATCCGGCATATTCCAAAATGATCTTTGCCGGTTCTGATAACGACGCCGATGACGGTTTTCTTAACACATATGAAGTATACAGCATTCCTCTTGATGCAATGATGGTGGTTCTCAGCTCCTGCAATACGGGATCCGGAGTGCTTATGACCGGAGAGGGAATACTGAGCCTGGCCAGAGGTTTTCTGTTTGCAGGAAGCCGGTCAGTTGTAATGTCAATGTGGGAGGTTGAAGACTATTCAGGTTCTGCTGTCATGAAGACTTTCTATCACAATATTAAAAATGGAAAGGCGAAAAGCTCTGCTCTGAGAAGCGCACGTCTTGATTTCCTTGAGAATGCCGATCAGTCCAGATCGCATCCATATTACTGGGCCACTCTTGTAGTCTACGGTGATGATTCTCCCTTATATTTCAACAAGATAAGTTTATATTCAGCACTGCTGTTACTTCTCCTGGCGGCGACCATTCTGACACTCCTTGTTTACAGGGGTCCGAGATCCTGATATTCCGGGTCTGTCTTAATTATCTGCATGAGTGCCTCTTTTGACAGGTATTTCTTGCGTCTGGCATAAGTCTCGCTTTTCAATCCCATCTTGCGGGCGATCTCCTCATAACTGTATCCTTCAATAAACAGGTTTAGAACCATCTGGCTGTCCTCCTGCAGCAATGCAAACGACCGTGATACAATGCGCTCAAGAATCACATTGTTAGAATCTGTGAGGTCTGTCTCATCAGAGATATCGGTATCAAGTGATGTCACCCTTGCCTTGTACCTGAGATGACTGCTCCAAATATTTCGTGCAATACCGAAAAAATATCCCTTGAGATCTGATGTAAGCTTAAAATTTCCCTCTGTGACCTGTTTGTAGAGAACAACAACTGATTCCTGAAGCACTTCAAAGATATCGTCTTCAGACCCGCTGTTTTTCCTCAGATGATCCCTGACCATATCATAATATGTATCATAGAGGTAGGTCAGGATCTTATTATCCTGCCTCCCTATACCATCAATGATGTCAGTGTCCGAATACTTCTTGAATAATCCCAAATAAATGATATAATTGGCAAATATAGTATTTCCATAACCTATTTAACACTTCCGGCCTCTGATCTCATTTGCGGCTTCTTCTGTGAACAGGTCTGCAAAATATGGATATATTTACGCTTCCAAACAATTCTGTCAGTCAGATATGCGGTTCCCTTTTGTGAGACAATATGATGCTATGGATTGCGGGCCTGCCTGTATAAGCATGATAGCACAGCGGTACGGAAGGTATCTTTCCCTTGAAACAATAAGGAAGAAAGCCTGGATAACACGCGAAGGAGTATCGTTTCTGGGTATTAAATCAGCTGCCGAGAGCCTTGGATTCAAGGTGCTGGGTGTGAAGATACCCTTTTCCGCACTTGCTGAAAAGGCTCCCATGCCCTGTATTGTGCATTGGAAGCAGAACCACTTCATAGTTGTAAACAAGATTGAACGGGGAAAGGTATGGGTATCTGACCCGGCCCTGGGTCGACTTCGTCTCAGCACAGATGAATTCCTCAAAGGATGGTCTTCTGACACCAGCGGAGATCTCCCTGCTGGAATGGCCCTTTTCCTGGAACCGACGGAAAAATTCCAGGAGCTGATCAATGACCCCAGGCCGGGAAACGGAATCTCATTCCTCATTCCTTATCTCAAGCCTTATGGAAAGCAGGTTGCACTGCTGTTCCTTGGCCTGATAGCCGGAAGTATTATACAGCTGATCTTCCCTTTCCTAACCCAGGCAATTATTGACAAGGGCATTCAGTTCAAGGACCTGAAGTTCATATATATTATTCTCCTTGGCCAGCTGGCCCTGATTGCAGGAAGGCTTGTTGTCGAATTTACAAGGGGATGGCTGCTGCTTCATCTTGGAACAAAGCTTAATATCACAATCGTTTCTGACTTCCTCCGGAAGCTGATGGGCCTTCCCATCGCCTACTTCGACACAAAACTGAACGGGGATATTCTTCAGAGAATTGATGATAACAACCGTATAGAAACCTACCTCACCTCATCAAGCCTGGCTATCCTTTTTTCATTTTTCAATCTTGTTGTCTTTGGGGTGGTACTGGGGTTTTACAGCCTTCCTGTGTTATTGATTTTCCTTGCAGGTACAGTTTTATATATACTTTATGTCAGCCTCTTTATG
>JAQBHM010000438.1:0-3201 GCA_032127795.1 Bacteroidales bacterium
TCTCTGACCATCACGGAAGACACAGGGGTTTAAGAGGTGTTTTCAGAGTATACAGGGATCTGCGAAAGGAGAATACTATAACTGCTGTTGCCGACCTGCATGATGTCCTCAGGTCAAAACTGCTTCGCTTCCTCTTCCGCCTCGCAGGATGCAGGGTGGCCTCAATTGACAAAGGTCGGATGGAAAAGCGCATGCTGACAAGAGGAAAGATCAGCAAACCGTTAAAACATACCGTTGAACGTTACTGCACCGTTCTGGCTGAGGCAGGTTTTCCGGTATCACTGGTGAAGGGTCCGTGGTTGAGAGCCTCGGAGGCAGGGCTTGAGAAAATTGAACCCATGGTCAGTCAGAGTCACGGTCACCTGATAGGGGTAGCCCCGCTGGCAAAGCACAGGTTGAAGATGTGGCCGCCTGAGATGATGGTAGAGATGCTGAAGATGGTTCAGGAAAAAACCGAATGCACAATTTTTCTTTTCGGAAGCCCTGATGAGGCTGCAAAGATCAGAGCTCTAGCCTCATTAATTCCAGGGTCTGAGGCTATGCCCGGCCGCATAGGCCTGGAAGAGGAGATAGCGCTTATTTCAAGGCTTGACCTGATGATAGCGATGGATTCATCAAATATGCACCTTGCGGCAATGCTGGGTGTGGAAACCCTTTCCATATGGGGAGCCACACATCCCCGGGCAGGATTCAGCGCCTGGGAGATGGCTGCTGAAAACCAGATACAGATACCTGTTACTGAACTCACATGCAGACCCTGCACCATTTTTGGAAAAGGAGAATGCCGGAGAGGAGACCTTGCCTGCCTGAACTGGCTTACACCCCGTAAAGTGTTTGAAAAGGTAATAGAGAAACTGGGCATTTAACGGATAAATACATATAATGACCACAATAATCGAAAAAATATTACTCAGGCCACATATAACGGGCGCACTCATTGCCATTGTGTTGATCATCTCCGGTTGCACCGCAAAGGAAGATATTACTGTCAGCCCCGCTGACCTGGCCAGCCCTCTTATGGGAACAGATTCGGAATACCTGCTCTCCCACGGCAATACTTATCCTGCCGTAGCCCTTCCATGGGGAATGAATTTCTGGACTCCTCAGACGCGCCGTAACGGCGACGGATGGGGCTATACTTATGATGACCATAAGATTACCGGTATCAAACAGACTCACCAGCCAAGTCCGTGGATAAATGACTATGCAGCTTTCTCGCTTATGCCTGTCACCGGAGGAAGGCTGATAACAGAAGAACAGAGAGCTTCATGGTTCTCTCACAAGGCAGAGGTATCAAGACCTTATTATTACAGTGTCTATCTTGCTGACCATGATGTCACGGCAGAAGTGACACCCACGGAAAGAGCATCGGTTTTCAGGTTTACATTTTCTTCCAATGACTCTTCTTCTGTTGTCATTGACGCTTTCAGGGGAGGATCTATGGTGGAGATCATTCCATCGGAACGCAAGGTCATCGGATATTGCCGCAACAATCACGGGGGAGTGCCTGAGAACTTTCACAACTACTTTGTGATAATTTTTGACCGCGACTTTGATTATTACTCATCATGGATTGAAAACAGGATATCTGAAGGCTCCCTCAGGCAGGAGGGTGATCATGCCGGTGCCGTGATAGGGTTCAGGACAAAACGGGGAGAGGTGGTTACTGCCCGGATCGCATCATCATTCATCTCTCCTGAGCAGGCACAGCTTAATCTTGATGCTGAGATCGGAGACAGGAGCTTCGATGAAGTGAAAGATGCTGCGCGCGAACGGTGGAATGCAGAGCTGGGTCGTATAAAGGTTGAGGGTGGCACTGATGACCAGGTACGAACATTCTATTCGACACTGTACCGTGCCCTTCTCTTTCCCAGGAAGTTCTATGAAATTGACAGAGAAGGTAATCCTGTACACTACAGCCCTTATAACGGGAAGGTACTTCCCGGCAGAATGTTTACCGACAACGGTTTCTGGGACACCTTCAGGGCTGCTATCCCCTTCATAACGCTGATGTATCCTGAGCTCAATGCTCATATTATGGAGGGTCTTGTCAACACCTACCTCGAGAGCGGATGGCTTCCCGAGTGGGCCAGCCCCGGCCACCGCAACTGTATGATAGGGAGCAATTCAGCCTCTCTCATTGCTGACTCATATCTTAAGGGTATACGTGGTTATAACATAGACACTCTGTGGAGTGCACTTGTAAAAAACACCATGGGCCCCGGTCCGGTGCATTCCGTTGGAAGATATGGAGCAGAATACTATAATGAGCTTGGATACGTACCATATGATGCCGGTATTAATGAGAATGCTGCCAGAACACTGGAGTACGCCTATGCCGACTGGTGCCTGTGGCGGCTGGCGACAGAACTGGGGAGACCCCGGGAAGAGATTGACCTGTATGCCGCACGTGCACAGAACTACCGTAATGTCTTCGACCCTGACCGTAAACTGATGCGGGGCCGCAATCAGGACGGCTCTTTCCAGTCGCCTTTCAGCCCCTATAAATGGGGTGATGCATTCACTGAGGGAAACAGCTGGCACTATACATGGAGCGTTTTCCATGATATAAACGGACTGTCAGGGCTGATGGGAGGCCCTGAGATGCTGGCACAGAAGCTCGATTCTGTCTTTATTGTTCCCCCGGTTTTTGACGACTCATATTACGGCTTCCCGATACATGAGATACGGGAGATGCAGATAATGAATATGGGTAACTATGCTCACGGAAACCAGCCCATTCAGCATATGATATATCTCTATAACTATACCCCGGAACCGTGGAAAGCCCAGTTGCGGGTCAGGGAGGTGATGGACAAACTGTACAACTACACCCCTGACGGATATTGCGGCGATGAAGACAACGGACAGACCTCTGCCTGGTATGTCTTCAGCGCCATGGGATTCTACCCGGTAACGCCGGGTGCCGGAGAATATGTCCTGGGCTCGCCGCTGTTTAAAAAAGCTACAGTCACTTTTGAAGACGGCAGGGAGCTTGTAATTGAAGCACCGGACAACAGCAGGGAGAATATCTATGTTAAGGAAGCAATACTCAATGGAAAGGTCCTGAATGTCAATTATATTACTCATAAGCAGTTACAGGCCGGTGGGGAGATCCTGTTCAAAATGGATAGCTCACCTGACAGGCAGAGAGGAACCGACCCGTCAGCCTGGCCTTATTCAGTTAGTAGCATAAAATAA